>CAZEZE010000210.1:0-5203 GCA_964516445.1 uncultured Chitinophaga sp.
AATCGTGAATGGGTTTACTAAAATCGGAGTCTCTCCTTGCCTTTTGCCTATTGCCTATTGTCTATTGTCTATTGCCAATTGACTTAAATACAGGATAATTACTAACTTTCCAGTAAACCAATTACGATGCGAATACCTGTATGGCTTTGTTGCCTTTTATATTCCGGTATGCTTCATGCTCAGAATCTTAAATCAGGTGGAAAACTAAAGCCTGAGCAGGCCAACATGGATATCCGGCATTATACGGTGGCCCTGGAGGTGGATCCTGTTCAAAAAAAGATCAACGGGTATACAGGGATTGAACTCCTGCTGAAAGAACCAACCACTACTCTTCTGTTCGATCTCTGGCACGGACTGGTGATCAGTAAAGTGTGGGTGAATAACGTGGAAAGAAGTTTCACGCACGGCGAAGATGACCTGGTACGGATCTCCTGCAGGAATGTGTCCCTTGCCGGCAAGACAACGGTAAAGATCGCTTATGGTGGCACACCCGGAGTCGCTTCGAGACCGCCCTGGGTAGGCGGTTTTCAATGGGAAAAAGACGCAAACGGGAATCCCTGGGTCTCCATTACCTGCCAGGGCGAGGGTGCTAAAATATATTTCCCCTGCAAGGATCATCCCAGCGATGAACCCAATGAGGGAGCGGATATGATCATCACCGTTCCCAAAGGTTTGGTAGTGGCCGCACCGGGATTGCTGCAGAAAGTGACCCACCAAAAGAACCGGTCAACCTATCACTGGAAAACAAATTATACGATCAGCAATTACTGTATCCTTTTCAATATCGGTAAATATAAAGTGGCTAAAAGAACCTACACCACGGTCGCGGGAAATAAAGTGCCGATGGAATATTATGTGCTGGAAGAGAACATTGACAAGGCGGAAAAACTGCTGGATCTTTTTGAACAATCCAGCCGCATCCTCGAGAAATATTTCGGGGAGTATCCCTGGGTGAAAGAAAGGATCGCCATATCCGAAACACCCCACCTGGGTATGGAACACCAGACCAATATCGCCTATGGCAATAAATACAGGTATGAGAAACTCGGTGATAAGGACTTTGACTGGTTACTGCATCACGAATACGGTCATGAATGGTGGGCCAATAAAGTGACCAACCGCGACTGGGGTCATATGTGGATACAGGAAGGGATCTGCAGTTTCGGCGATGCCATGGCCACCCGGGAACTGGCAGGGGAGGCCGCCTATTTAAAATGGATGCAACGAACAGCCAGGGCCACGCAAAACAGGTACCCGGTGGTTCGGGGCGATGAAGTGGATTCTGACAGCGCTTACTATGGCGATATTTACGGGAAGGGCGCCTTCTTCATGCATACCATCCGCTATGTTACCGGTGACGAAATATTTTTTCCAGCCCTGAAGAAACTGGCTACCGATCCGCAATACACATATGATAATACGGTCGTGACCTCCGATGTTGAAAAACTTTTCAGCGCCGCGTATGGGAAAAGCCTGGAACCGCTGTTCCGGCTCTTTTTATATACTACGGACAAACTGGAAATACATGTCCGTCAAACCGCGGAAGACAAGTATTTCATCAAATTGCTCAACCTGGATATGCCCGTGCCACTGGAGATCGTAACAGATGAAGGAAGCAGGAAGATAATGGTTGACAAAAAAGGGATCAGTGTCACCAGCAAAACGCAGGTACAGGTGGACCCCCAGGTGTTTTATCTGAAGAAGGTAATTTTAGAGTAAATTGCCTATTGCACATTGCCTATTACCTATGACCTAACGTCGGACCGCAGTCTTTATTTCTTTAATTCCTCCGCCAGGTTTTGAAATGTTTCCAGCGGGCCTTTTTCCATGAATGAATTGGCCAGCCAGGCCGGGAGGGAGCCGCCGGGATCAATTTCCAGGATATAAACGATCCGGATCGTAGCGGATGTTGGCATCGTCACTTTCCAGGAGGCTTTGTAATGCGGTATACGGGTCCTGCCGGGAAGTTCGGGCAGGAAATCCTTTTGATGCATGCCGTTGATCGTAAGGAACCGGGGAAGGCTGTCGGTCTTTAACTGCATCCGTATGATGACATCCCGGTTGGCGAAAGGGACGGGCATACGGGTCTCCGAATAGTAGATATAATCATACGGGCTGTTCCTGACCAGCATGCTGCTTTGCTTGTTATGGTAGATCCATTTTTGGAAACCATCAACATTCGTCAGCAGGGAGATGAGTTTCGCGTAGGTACCGTTCAGCGTACACTCCACTTTTACCGCTTTAAAGGAAGATCCTTTTACTTCCGACAAGAATACATTGATGCCATCCTTTGACTTTTCCGGTTTCCAGTCGTACTGTGCCAAAGCCGGAATCAACAGGGAAAGGTAAAGGGTAAGAAGGGATATCCGTCTCAGCAGGGAACGTTCAATCAGAAGCATATGCGAATTTAAGAAGGTGAATGTTACCGGGGACTTAATTTTATCACGGATTCTGTTATTCATCGGTTACATGATGCTGATCACCCGCCGGAGAATTATCTTTATATTTATTCAAACAATCTGATTTGAAACCAATATTACTGGATGGGGTAGGGGCCGGCTTTCTCTTCTTTATTTTCGCCCTGGGAGCCCTTTTTATCATAACCATCCTATTCATTGAAGCGATTGTACTGCGGAAATTGAATTACCATACGGCATTCCGGCAATCTCTTCTTCAATCTGCCATCGCGAACGCCTTATCGCTGGCCGCCGGTTTTGTACTCACCGAAATAGATAGTGAGCTGTTCCAGCTGGATAATATGTCAGGGCTGGCGCTGATGTTCGGGGCGACATTGCTGGTGGAATTTGTTTTGCTGTACGGGATGAACCGGGCCGTACCGGTAAAACGTACGATAACCGCCTGCTTCCTGATGAACCTGGTCAGCTACGCGATCGCCCTGATGATCATCCTCCTGAAATAAAAAAAGACCTCGATGCAACTTTATATTCTTGATGTGGTAGATGCCGATGTATCCCGTTCGGTGGACCTGGCACTTATCGCCGTGATCGCCGTCACCATCCTGGCAGAGGCCATCGTGATGCGGCTGATGAAGTATAATATATTCGGAAAGGCATTGCTGCATTCGCTGATATTGAATATGGCGTCGGTGGCGGTGGGCTATCTGCTGGTGGAAACGGTGCCGGCTCTTTTCAGCAAGTATGATATTCCTCACCTCACGCTGCTGATGCTGATCACTATCGCCGTGGAACTGCCGCTGCTTTACCTGCTGAACAGGAATAAGCCGTTGAAAGAAACGATCCTTGCCGCATCCCTGGTCAATCTTGTGAGCTACCTGCTTTTTTATGGTTATATACGCCTTACACAATGAGGATACGTAAAGCTATCATACCCATTTTGTCAATGGGGCACGGGCTTAATGATATGCTGGCCGGGTACCTGCTGGGTTGCATGGCGGCGCAACAGGATATGCTGCGCGCCGGTGCCGGTTTGCTGATTTATAACCTGCTGGCATTTGGTGGACAATACCCGGTTGCCTTATGGATCGAAAAGACCGGCGGGCATAAAAGATTTCTAACCGGGTCGTACCTGCTGAACCTGGTGGCCATTTCAGTATTCCCGCTGCTCCCTCAGCTATCGGTCGTGTTCGCCGGTATTGCATCGGCCATCTATCATGTGGCAGGCGGGGCTGTATGCGCAAGGCAAAACAAGGCCGTTCATATCGGACTTTTCGCGGCTCCGGGAGTGGCCGGACTTATCATAGGTGGCTATTTCTCATGGACGGGGTACCATCTTAATTTGTTTCTTTTGCCGGCGGTAGCGGGCTTTCTCCTGCTGCAGCAAATTCTGGATCTGCCCAAAATGCAGACAAATGAGGAAATGTCCCATGTAAAACCTGAGATCATCCCCGACCGGCACGATATCATCATGATACTCCTGTTAACGGTCATTGCACTCCGCTCGGCTGTCTGGAATATCTTCCAGCTTATACATGAGAACAATTATACCTGGTTGTTTGCCATCGCCCTGGCGGCATTCGCGGGAAAGATCGCCGGTGGCTGGCTGGCCGACCGGATCGGGTGGAGACGCTATGTTTTCATTTCTCTTTTCACTGCCGCACCGCTGATCACCTTTTTCCGGAACGAGATCCTGTTGTTTTGTATCGGCATCGGGTTATTGCAATCCGGCATCCCGGCCACAACGGCCCTGCTGATAGGAACTATAAAAGGAAAGTCAGAAAGGGGAATAGCATTGTCATTTGGAGCGGCCATCATTGCCGGTTCCTTTGCTTTCGCCTTTCCACCTGGTTTTTTTAACGGCATCGCAATTATTCCTGCACTGATCATTTTGCTGATGACGGTATTGATGTTCTTATCAAGTTCCAGGCGAACTTTTACCGGGAAAAACTGAATAGGCGGTAATACTTTTCAGTCTTGTCCTGAATATACAGGCCAACTCCCGGCTGAACCGGTATTTATTCCTTCGGTACAGCCAGCAGAGGAATATTGGTATGATAAGACATTTTCTTTGTCATGCTGCTGTTGAAAACACTCCCGATCAGCGTTCTCCGGTGTGTCAGCATCACCAGCATATCGATCTTATTGCTGTCGATCCAGTCCTGCAGGCTTTTCCTGAAGTGCAAACCCGCCAGGTGAACTGTATTGAATTCCAGGTTTGGGTATTTTTCTTTTAGCTCATCACGAAAGTTTTTGATCTTCATCTCATGGAGTTTAAAGTCCTCCACATAATCATCATCGGTGTCGGTGAAGATGGTCAGTTGAATGACCGCTTTGAAAAGAGTGGCCAGTCGCATGACCGGCTTCAGCAATTCATCGGTGCCTTCAAACCGGTTGACCGCCACCAGGATCTTTTCAGGTTCCTTCCATTCGCTCAACAGGGGAATGGCCAGTACAGGTACCGGGCTTTTTCCGATGACCACGGCAGTCCTGCTTCCGAAGATCCGTTCGTTGAAACCGGTATTACCTACCGTACCCATCAGCACCAGGTCGGCCCTGTACTCGGCGATCGCGTCCAGGATACCATTCACGGATGAATCGGCAATGACCCCTGAAGTGATCTTCACTTGTTCCGTTTCACTGATGCTATTAACGGTCAGGACCAGTCTTTCCTTTGCCGCCGCCAGGGCCTCCGGCTCATTGCTGGACTCAGTAGCATGTATCAGGAATATTTCGGCCCCGGCCTTTTTGGCGATCTGTACGGCAAAATTCAGCGCCTTCTCAGCATT
>CAZEZE010000211.1:0-5197 GCA_964516445.1 uncultured Chitinophaga sp.
GTTTACGAGCTGGATGGCCAGCTGGAACATATCATTATTACTATCGGGAGTGAATATAGCCACTGATTATTTTTTTGCCACAGATTTCACAAATTAACTCAGATTGGATTGCATAAGGTGCGATTATTCCCTCTGAAACTTTTTGGGGCACAGATTAGAAAACAAGTCTTTTATACTCAAGACTTTTCTTTCCAAAATTAATGATAAGTCCGACCTCGCACCCGGATGCTTTCATATAATTCAACGTTTGGGAAACATGTTCGTCCGCAATCCCTTTACAACTTGCCTTGATTTCAACAATAATATTCTCAAATGCAACAGAATCAGCAAAGAATTTATGACCAAGTCTTTCTCCTTTATAATTGATATCAAATTGCTTTTCACGAACAAACGGAACATCGCGTAGAAATGATTCAATCTGAAGGGCCTCTTTATAAACAACTTCTGCAAACCCAAATCCCAAAGCTCGGTGGATCTCCATACACATTCCAATTATCAAATAGGTTTCACTCTTTTGAATAAAAGTTTCCATACTTGCCGCTTTTTCAGCATTTGTAAAAAGTAACCACAGATTACACACGACTATAATCGCCAAATACGAAAATCTGTGTCATTTGTGTAATCTGTGGCCAAACACCTTACGCCTCAGGCACCTTCGCACCCAGCATTTTGAGCTCGTTCACCTGGATCTCGGTGATGTACTTCTTGTTGCCGTCCTTGTCGTTGTAACTGCGGTTGATGAGCTTTCCTTCGATGGCCACCTCCTTGCCCTTGACCAGGTATTTCTCCACGATCTCGGCCAGCTTACCCCAGGCCACGAGGTTGTGCCACTGCGTTTCGGTCACTTTCTCCCCCTTTGCGTTGCGATAGCTTTCATTGGTGGCCACGGAAAAACGGGCCATTTTCTTACCACTTTCAAGGGTTTTCACTTCGGGTTCCTTTCCCAGGTTTCCGATCAACTGAACTTTGTTAACTAATGCGTTCATCGCTTTAAGTTTTGCGGCCCCTTCCAGACTCCGTTTCGTGGGAACTGCCGGGCCCATTTAATAAAATTGTTTATTTCAATCAACCGGGCGACGTCATTTCCGGTTGACGAGACAAAGATGCAATTGCTGAAAAGCGAGAGCCGGTTTTTAACCGTTTTTTCCCGAAACTAAGCGGGTAAAAAACGTTTGCACACGGCTAAATAGTTGTATTTTAATTTTCTGAAATCGTGGATATGGGAGTACAAATCGCGGAAAACAGGAAGTGCCTGGATTGTGGCGCCGTATTAAAAGGCCGGGTGGACAAGAAATTTTGTAATGATTATTGCAGGAACAATTATAACAACCGTCAAAAATCCCTGGGCAGCCATAGCAGTCTGGTCCGCAATATCAACAACGCATTATTGAAGAACAGGAAAGTGCTGGAATCACTTCTTCCCGGGGGAGAAGAGACGGTCAAAGCTCATAAAGACAAGCTGCTGCGTCTGGGTTTTCACTTCAGGTACCAGACACATTCCTATACCACCAGGAACGGCAAAGTCTATCATTACTGTTATGATTACGGCTACCTGGCGCTGGATAATGACTGGTATTTGATCGTGAGGAAGAAAGAAGAGTAACCCTTTGCCTTTACATTTGCAGCATGTCAAAACCTGTTATCTGTATAGGTGCATCCTTTGTGGACGAATTGTTTCATGCCACAGAAGAAATGATGCTGGCCACCACCAACGAGGCCCGTGTTACCAAAACGGCGGGCGGGGTAAGCCGTAATATTTCCCACCAACTGGCCCTGCTGGGCGTTCCTGTTCAACTGATCAGTGTATTCGGAAATGACAGCGACGGCGACTGGCTGAAAAAAGTATCTGCGGATGCCGGAGTACAACTGGATGCGTCCATTACCAAAACAGGACTCTCCGGAAAATACACCGGCATCCTGAACGCAGATGGTTCTTTGTTCTCCGCCTTTCTGACCAATGCCGCCAATCATTTAATAACACCCGGACATTTATCTAAACACAGCGACCTGCTGAAGACAGCCTCCTACCTCTTGGCCGACGCCAATATAAATGTGGAAACGGCCGATTGGCTGCTGGCTTTCAGCAATGAAACCGGGATCCCCTTTATCATCGAACCGGTTTCCGTTCCGCCCGCCAGAAAATACCGGGATGCGAACCTGATCGGGCTTTATCTTATCACCCCAAATGAAGATGAGTTGCCGGTCCTTTGTTCAGAAAAAGCATTCTTTACGCAGCAGCAGGTAGAAGAATTATTAATAAGAGGTGTTCAAAATATCTGGCTGCACAACGGACAGCATGGTTCCGCGCTATACAATAAGGAAAAGTCCGTCACCCTTCACGCGCCATCCATTGAGGTGGTGGATTGTACCGGGGCCGGCGATGGTTCGCTGACCGGTTTTATACTGGGAAAATACCTGGGAATGGAGGATATTGACTGTCTGAAACTCGCACATACCCTATCCGCGGAGATCCTGCAGGTGAACGGGGCCATTGCTACCCACCTGACACAGGAAAAATTATTATCACTCGTCTCCAAATACTATCCTGGCTAATGAACGAATTCCTCGAAATACATCCAGAGGTCAAGGATGCCCTGGCAAAGGAGAAAGCGGTTGTGGCCCTTGAATCCACGATCATCTCACATGGCATGCCATGGCCGGCCAATGTGCAAACCGCGCTGGCTGTTGAAGAGACTGTTCGGGAAAACGGGGCTGTGCCGGCAACGATCGCCCTCTTTAATGGTAAATGTCATGTCGGGCTCTCCGCCGATCAGCTGCAATATTTTGGTAAAGCAAAAGATGTTTGGAAAGTGAGCCTGCGGGATATGCCCTTTGTCATTAGCCAAAAAATATTCGGGGCCACTACCGTCGCTGCAACCATGCGTATCGCCGCGATGGCGGGTATCCGCCTGTTTGTGACTGGCGGAATTGGCGGCGTGCACCGGGGCGCCGAAACAAGTATGGATATTTCAGCCGACCTTACAGAAATGGCCGAAACATCTGTAGCCGTTGTATCAGCAGGTGTAAAATCCATTCTCGATATCGGGCTGACACTGGAATACCTGGAAACAAAGGGCATTCCTGTTGTAACGATTGCGCAGGATGAATTTCCGAGTTTTTATTCCCGTAAAAGCGGTTTCAAAACTCCATTGCGGCTGGATACCCCGCAAGAGATCGCCGCTATGCTCGATACAAAATGGAAATTAGGGCTGAAAGGATCCGTACTTATCGCCAATCCGGTTCCCGCAGAACAGGAAATTGCTGCCGGCGAAATGGAAATACATATTCGTGAAGCACTGGCTGTTGCTATCGAAAAAAACATAAGGGGAAGTAAAGTGACACCATTCCTGCTTCAATATATCGCCGAACATACCAAAGGAGAAAGCCTGGAAACCAATATTGCATTAATAATAAATAATGCAAAGGCGGGCGCTGAGATCGCCGTTGCTCTTGCCGAACGGATGGCAAGGCAGTACTAAACTACCGATCATGCCGGAAGAAAAAAATATAACCGCCATTATCCTTGCTGGCGGCAAAAGCTCAAGAATGAAAGAGGATAAGGGGCTGGTGTTGTTCAACAGAAAGGCATTGGTTGAACATGTTATTGATGCGGTCCGAAAGGTTACGGACAATATTCTTATCGTCACAGCCAACTCAGCCTATCAGCAATTTGGAGTGCCCTGTATCGAAGATGAGATGAAAGACAAAGGGCCGCTGGGAGGGATCTTTACAGGACTGACACATTCCTCCACCAAAAAAAACCTCCTGCTGGGTTGTGATATGCCCTTTCTTTCCGGTGAGTTACTACAGGCGCTGACCCGTAACTGCGGTTTGGAAGATGTGTTGCTGACCGAACACAGGGGCCTGGCCGAACCGCTTTGTTCCGTCTATGACAGATCTTGTATAACGCATATCAGGTCGCTGCTTGAGAAGGATCAGTTAAAAATCACAGATGCGCTGGCGGGATTAAAAACAAGAGTGATTAGTTTTGACAAAGAAGGCTGGTTCAGGGGAAATGAATTGGCCAATATCAATTCCATTGAAGAGCTTAGAAAATACGATTCATAATACTTAAACCGATTCTGCTTGTCTACAACCATCAATCCCGACCTGGCCATCGCCCAGGCCGCTGCTATCCGCCATATCAAAGAGATCGCAGCGAAGACCGGTATCTCCAATGATGATCTTGAATATTATGGTAAGTACAAAGCCAAGCTGCCGCTGAAGCTGATCAATGCGGAAAAGATCAAAAAAAGCAAACTCATTCTCGTAACCGCCATCAGTCCAACGCCTGCTGGCGAAGGAAAAACCACCACTTCGGTGGGGCTTGCCGACGGCCTGAATAAAATAGGCAGGAACGCCATGCCGGTGCTGAGAGAACCTTCGCTGGGTCCCGTTTTTGGCATCAAGGGTGGGGCAGCCGGCGGGGGGCACGCACAGGTGATCCCGATGGAAGATATAAATCTTCACTTTACAGGCGATTTCAGTGCGGTTGAAAAAGCGAATAATTTGCTGGCCGCGATCATTGACAATAATATACAGAGCAAGACACGCAACCTCAATATCGATCCACGGACCGTGGTTTGGAAAAGAGTGATGGATATGAACGACCGGGCGCTGCGGAATATCGTCATCGGGCTGGGCGGGACGGCCAATGGTATGCCCCGGTCGGATGGCTTCAATATCACCGCAGCATCAGAAATAATGGCGATCCTCTGTATGTCGAAGGATATTGACGACCTGAAATATCGTTTAGGAAATATTTTGGTAGGTTTTACGCGGGAGGGATCCCCCGTTTTTGCCCGGCAACTGAATGCGCAGGGCGCCATGGCCATTCTGTTGAAAGAAGCCATCAAACCCAACCTGGTTCAAACGCTGGAAGGTAATGCGGCGATCCTTCACGGGGGGCCCTTTGCCAATATCGCGCAGGGTACCAATACCATCATTGCCACAGAAATGGGCTTGTCACTTGCCGATTACGTGGTAACGGAAGCCGGTTTTGGCGCCGACCTCGGCGCGGAAAAATTCATGAATATCAAGTGCGGGTATTCCGGGTTGAAACCGGATGCGCTCGTGCTGGTGGCCACTATTCGCGCCCTTCGTCACCATGGTGGAGCAAAGAAAACAGAGTATAACACAGCAAGCCTTGAAAAAGTAAAGAAAGGATTTGAAAACCTGGAAAAACATATTGAGAACT
>CAZEZE010000212.1:0-5197 GCA_964516445.1 uncultured Chitinophaga sp.
ATCGTCAAACTGCGCGAAGCCATCCCCGAATCTTTCCGCAGCCAGACCAATCCCATTAACATCGGTGTCATCCTGAAAGGACTGCTGGCCGATAAACAGAAAAAAGCGAAGGAAGATGCCGGGAATGCTTCCTTGCAGGAGCTGGTGGACTTCATTAAAGCGAAGCTGCCCGAAGAAGACAAGAAAGGATTTTAATGCCGGATTTTTGAATGTTAAATGCTGAAGGTTGAATTCGTCTTATGAATTCAACCTTCAGCATTACCCATACGAATTTTTCAAACGATTTTCCCCCGCAGTGCTTTGGCTACGGCCTCGGATTTGGAGTGGACCTGGAGTTTTTTGTAGATATTTTTGATATGCACATTCACGGTTTCGATACTGATGAAACAGGTATCGGCGACCATCTTATAACTCATCCCCTTCACGAGGCAATGCAGGATTTCTTTTTCCCTTTCCGTCAGGTTAAATAACCCGGTCTGTCCCGGCTCCGGCTTTTCCCGGACCATTTTCAGTACCCGGTTGGCGACGGACGGGGTCATCGGGCTGCCCCCTTCGGCGATCTCCCGGATGGCTTCCAGCAATTCGGAGGGGGATGTATGCTTCAGGATATACCCTTCAGCGCCTGCGCAGATCGATCCGAATATCTTATCATCATCATCAAATATGGTCTGCATCAGGATCTTTATCGACGGAAATTCATCCTTGACCAGCGAAACAGCCTCAATACCGCTCAGGCCGGGCATTTCAATATCCATCAGGATCACATCCGGCCGGGCTGCAGCTACATTCTTCAGTAAATGATTACAATTCGGGAAAGCGCCTGTGCATTCGAAACCATGGGTGCCTCCAATCAGGGCTTCCAGTCCTTCCCGCAGGCTGCGGTTGTCTTCGAAGATCGCCACTTTGATCATAACGACTCAACTGGTTTTAAGTGTCATTTCAATTCCGGTCCCTTCCTGCTGGCTGGACCGCACCAGCAAAAGGGCATTAATTTCTTCAGCCCTTCTTTTCATATTCATTAACCCATTTCCCTGGGTTTCGGCATTCACCGGGATACCAATACCGTTGTCTTTTATCCGGAAAACAATGGCCTTATCTTCCTGTACCAGCGAAATAGCCACGCGGCTGGCGCCTGAATATTTTACAACGTTGGTCACGGCTTCTTTGAACACCAGGTAAAAATTCTTCCTCACCTGCATCGGCAAGGTGACCCGGTTGAGCTGTTCATCCACTTCAAAAGTGTATTCCACCTTTTTGGCCTTCAATAACTGGTGCGCAAAAGAGCGCATACGCACGATGATCTTCTCGAAGGAATCGTTTGCCGGGTTGATGGTCCAGACAATGTCGCTCATGCTTTCCACTATCTTCCGGGAATTCTCGCCGATCAGATCCAGTGCCGGAATGGGTTTTCCGGCCTGCTGTTTCGCCACTTCGCTGTATATAGAGATGCTGTTCAGGGTGGAGCCGATATCATCGTGCAGGTCGCTGGCGATATTATTGCGGATCTTTTGCAGCCTGGCTAACTGTTGCAGTCGGTACCGGTACAGTCCGTAGAGCAACAGGACCACTGCTGCAATCAGTACCAGTATAAACCAGGCGGTTTGCGTGAACGGGGGAATAATGGAGATCCTGCATACCGTGATATCCGTGGAATATGCCCCATATTCGTTTTCTGCCCGGACCAGCAACTGGTATTTGCCGGGAGAAATTTTAATCAGGTTAAGCTCCGGATCTCCCTCGATCCTGTTCCAGGTGGTGTCACCACCTGTATACAGGGCATATTCATAGTTTATCTTATATTGATCGTCAATCGAATAATCGGAAAACCTGAAATACAAACTGCTGTACTTTTTGTATTTAATGGTAAGGGCCGGCAGTGACCCCAGCGAATCAGGTAATAAGCTCCTGTTGTTCAGTTTGATCTCCGAGAAATGCACATTGCCCGGTTTTTCCGGATCGGGGAAATCAATATCAAATACGATAAACTCTTTTTTCGCGGATGACATCAGAAACATTTCCCCGCCCGCATTCACCAGTGGCCTGGAATTAAACTGGGATAACCGTCCTTTGAAATCCTCATAGATGGACAGGATCTTTCTTTGCCCGGTGCGGATGTTCAGGAAATGGACCGATGCCGGCTGAACCACGCAGATCCAGTCCTTATATAAACCGGCCCCGTTCTCCCCCTGGTTCGAGAGCCTGTTCTCAAACAGATCGTTATTAAATGTCAGGGAATCATTGAAAGCATTTAGCAACAACCCGGAAAAGGCGGCCTGGAGATAGATCCTCGACCGGTCAAACACATACATATCGCTCACACCGGCGGGAATTTCACAGTCCTTTTTGTCAAAACAGCTTTTAAAAATCTTTTCAATTTTCCTTGTTTTCAGGTTGATCTTATATAATTCCTTGGTGGGAAAAAATGCTATCCAATAAGTTGAACTTTCCCTGTGCAAGACTACGGGATAATCGTACCCTTTCACATATTCCAGGTTAAAAGGTCCTTTGGCCAAAGGCGGGCAGATGTATATGGAATCCAGCAGGTCCCTGACGGGTTCAAATGAATATAACCGGCCGCCTGAAAAAAGCCAGCTCACACCGGTTGCATCCGTCAGCCCGTACCGCTGTACCCGCTGCCGGAAACTCAGGTTTACTTCTTCTGTCCTGAACGTCCGCAGATCAATCCGGAAATCACGCAAAATGACATTACGGAAATCGAGGGGCTCGATTCCCGGCCGCATCACAGCCACATAAAATGTATCGGGATTAAACTCTGTGCTGAAATAGGCCGGGTATTTTTTCCATTCATCATCCAACAGGACTTTCCGCACTTTCAGTCCACCGTCGAGGCAGATCAGCTTCGGCCGCCCCGGGTCCTGCTGCAACAGGAAATAATTATCACCCCTCCCTTTTTCAAAAAAAATATTTTTGCGGCCATCTGTATTTTCCATATCAGCCGCTTTCAGTCCCGGCACCGACACCGTGTCAAAAGGGATCTGCCGGACAACTGCATTCCTTCTTTTTACGACTGCCAGTTGCTTTTCACTCATTACCCATAGAAGGATAGAATTATTGTTTTCATTCACGCTGCTGCTGTTCACGGGTATTTCGGGTAAATAACGGAAACCCTTTCCCAGCGGAAGCAGGTCAGGATCTTCAGCCAGGTATTCAAACTTGTCTATCTCCGGGTGAAGCTTCACCAGGTATTTTCCTTCAATATTGATCCACTCATTATTATCCCGGTCTACCTTAACAGGATTCAATGAATGCCTGTTTTTTGCAGCAGAGTCATTCCGGACCTGCAGGTCCCCCGTGAAAGAATAGAATTTACTTTCCCCTCCCGGTAAATACAGTTTCTCAAGCACCCCCCTGTTTCCGTAACATATCCAGAGTACATTTTCTTTCTTTCCGTAGGTCACCCCCGTTATGCCTGACTGAAATCTTTTTGCAGCCGAAGGGAATATTTCTCCTTTCCAGGAACGGCTTATTTTACCGGTGGCTGTATTATATTGCCATATCCCCTTATTGTCGGCCGTGATTCCCCAGAAATTCCCGCTTTTGTCCGGGGCAACCGGGCTGATCGTTGTCGGAACATATGTTTTGTCCGTGCTGTCAATGATGATATGCTTCAGTTCTTTTGATTTGCTGTCAAAGTAGTAAAATCCTTCCCTGATGATACAGATAAAAAGCAGGTTATTGCTGTATTTAAACGTGCAATTGGCCACGAATGGCGCCTCTGTAATACCCGGAAACTTTTGCCTGATCGGGACCAGGTTCCCTGACCCCGGTTCAAACACATACATGCCGCCTTCCGTGGCCAGCCAGACAGTACCATCATCTGTAATTTCCATATCATTGATACGGACAATAATATTTTTCCCGGTTGCTGATTTGAACCGGTGTGTTTTCCATGTTATACCGTCAAAGGAGTTCAGCTCGTTGAGGCTTTCTAACCAATACAGGCCCCTGTTATCTTTTTTAATCTTGTGCAGGCTCTTAATCACGTGATCCTTCCCGGGCAGGATGGTGACAACATAATTGTCGTTTGCGTTGCTGACTGGATAATATTGGGCGGAAGCGTGCAGGCCTGAAACCAGTGCCACCCAATAAATCAGCTTTCTCATTCTATGAAGGTATTTGATTTTTTCAGTGCATTCAATAACGTATTCATGGTATACCCGGCCTGGGTTTCCCGGTATTTAACCAGGTCTGGGTATTGACCGGGACCGGTTCCCGCCGCAATTTTGCGAAGGCTGGTAAACATTAACCACCAAAAATCATTTATCATGAAAAGGTCTTATCAATCCCGCTAATGGCGTTCCCATGCATCCGGGCTGAAGAATCATGATGAATTTTATCAGCAATAAGCGGGAGATCAATTGAGCCGTCTGCCCGTTGTACGAACCCGGAAAAAGTAATGACCCGTCATTAAATCGTATGACATGCCAAAAAGAATTATGATCCTGTTATTCGTTCTTTCCGCCCGGATGGAGAGACCGGCGGCACAGGCCTGGTCCTCCCCGGGCGCAGGAGTAAACGATGTCGTATTCTCATTGGGTCTTCATAACAATATTCTATACGCGGGGGGCAACTTCACCCTGGCGGGCAGCGGCCAGGCCAGCCATATTGCCCAATGGAATAATATCAGCTGGTCTCCCCTGGGTTCGGGATTGCGGCATTCCCAGGGATATATCCTGGTATCTTCCATTACTGCCTATAATAATGAAGTATATGCAACCGGGCAGTTTGATACGGCCGGTTCCGTTGTCGTGAATCATATCGCCCGGTGGAACGGAAATGCCTGGAACAATACCCCCTCCACCCCGCAAAACGCCTATAAACTATCGCAGCAGGTTTATAACGGGGCCTTATATGTTGCAGGTTATTATTCCAACCTGGGCGGTCCCAATGGCACCTGCCTGGCAAAATGGGACGGGAATAACTGGTCGGCTGCCGGTAACGGACCGGACAACCTGGTCAATGAGATCTATGGCATGACCGTTTTCAACGGCGAATTATATGCCTCGGGCGCATTTATTGACATTGGCGGCCTTCCGCTAAGTTTTGATATTGTAAAATGGAATGGTACTTCCTGGACCGCCTTAAACTGCCAGGCGGATGATTATATCCGGACACTCACTGTGTTTAATAATGAATTGTATGCTGCCGGTGATTTCCTCCATATAGGAGGCATCCC
>CAZEZE010000213.1:0-5178 GCA_964516445.1 uncultured Chitinophaga sp.
TCGACAGTCCGCAGTCCACAGTCTGCGATTTTTAGAACATTACGGGTTTGTAAACATGTATAATATTTACAATATCGCAGCTCGAAGCACTATGCCCCTTCCTTGTGTATGGTATCTTGAATATTGCGCCTTGTCTTTTGCCTGTTGTCCATTGCCAATTGTCTATTGCCTATTGCCTATTGTCCATTGCCTATTGTCCATTGCCTATTGCCTATTGCCCCTTATTCAACAATGCTTACCTTCGCACTTTAAACAGTTCTTACGCAATGATCAGCAGACGAAATATCCGGGTGAAAGTGATGCAGACCCTTTATACTGTGAGCAGCCTGGAAAATGAGTTGAAACCCCTTGAGCCGCGAACGATCCTCGAGAAGCATTTTAAACAGACACGCGCTTTATTAATCTATTTGACCTGGTTCATGACCGAAGTGGCACGTTATGCCGAAACGGATTCGCACCAGCGGGCCTCCAAACACCTTCCCAGCCGGGAAGACCTCAAGGTAAATACCAAGATCGCCGGCAATGAACTGCTGTGGAAAATGCTGGAAGACCCTGCTCTCAAAGAGCAGTTCGCCTCAGAAAAACCGGAACTGCTTTTCGGGCAGTCGGAGGATGATGCCAGGGAACTGATCCGGAAAATTTACCAGCTCCTGGCCGCTTCCCCGGAATATGCCGCCTATATCGCGCAACCAGGCCGGGATAAAAGCGAAGAAAAAAAGATACTTGAATTCATCCTGAACGATCTCCTGCTGGCGAATGAGACCTTTGTCGCCCATATTGAAGAGACTTTTACCAACTGGGATGATGACGGGGAAATGGTGGTTCAGCTCCTCAGTGGTTATATGCAGAAACCCGGCACTTATAATTTCAAACAATTACTCAGCGCGGATAAGGAGCAGTTCGCCTTCAGCCTGCTGCAAACCGTGATCGACAAAAATGAACACCTGCAATCCCTGATCATACCCAAACTGAAAAACTGGGACCCGGAAAGGATCGCCCTCCTGGATATGATCATCATGAAAATGGGAGTGGCAGAGTTCCTCTATTTTGAGACCATCCCGCCCAAAGTAACGATCAATGAATACATCGACCTGGCCAAGGATTACAGCACCCAGCAAAGTGGTCAGTTCGTGAACGGTATCCTGGATAATATTCATAAGGAACTTGTACAGCAGGGAAAAATGGTAAAGGTGGATTACCGGAAAGGGATCGGGTCCTGACAGCAGCCGTTCAGCTTCCACAGGCATTGTTTCCTTCTTTCACCTAAATTTGCGGTTCACAATTTTTAAAACCATGAAAAAACTGATCCTTCTTTTTAGTGCGGTCGTGCTGCTCGCCGGCTGCAAGGAAAACGATAAAAAGGCTACCGGCGAACCCGGTAAAACTGACAGCGCGGAGGTGCTGAGTGAAGAACAGAAAAAACAGGCTCTTGCCGACCCGGCCAGTTTCACTGCCATTGAATGGATCGACCCCACGACTCAAAACCTGGGCAAACTGATCAAGGACCAGACCATCGAGATCACCTACCGGTTTAAGAATGCCGGCGACAAGAATTTAGTAATTGAGAATGTTACGGCGCAATGCGGCTGTACCATCCCGGAAAAACCGGAAAAGCCGATCGCGCCGGGCGAAGAAGGCGTCATCAAGGCTAAATTCAACGGGAGCGGACAGGGCACGATCTCGAAACAGATTTATGTAAAGGCCAACACGGCACCGTCAACGGATCATACACTCACTTTCACCGGTGAGATAAAAGAATAATAAACATCGGACAACAATCAACAATTAAAAAACACTACATGAAATCCCGTTTACCATATTTTTTCGCCAGTATCGTTGTGCTCTCGCTGGTTTCCTGCGTTCCCCCTGGCGGCGACCAGTCAAAAGGCGGATCGTCGGGCGGCGGCATGGGCGGCTTCCAGTTCATCTTCCTGGGATTGATGATCCTGGTGTTCTGGATGTTCTTTATCCGTCCGCAAGCCAAGAAGGCCAAGAACCAGAAAAAATTCATCGAGGATCTCCAGCGGGGTGATAAGATCGTGACCATCGCCGGTATCCATGGCACCATCAACAAAGTGAATGACGATGGCACAGTGAACATGGAGGTCAGTCCCGGAAGCTATATCAAGATCGAGCGATCGGCGATCAGTATGGAATGGACAGCGGCACTGAATAAACCCGCTGCAACCACAGACAAAAAATAAGTAAGAAAAATTTCAACGGATCAATTCCGGATTCCAGTGTAAGTTTATACCTGGTATCCGGAATTTTTCTTACCGGACCTTTCATTCAACTATACGGGTATGCTTAAAATTGGTTTGACAGGCGGGATCGGCAGCGGCAAGACCACGGTTGCAAAAATATTTGAGACCCTGGGAATACCTGTTTACTATGCCGATGAGGCGGCCCGCCAACTGATGAACACCGATGCGAAACTGAAGAATGAACTGATCGCTCAATTCGGGCCCGAAATTTACCGTGGCAGTGAACTGGACAGGAAATACCTCGCTTCGGTCGTTTTCAGCAATAAGGAAAAACTGGAACTGCTTAATTCCCTCACCCACCCCGTTACGATCCGCGATGCCGAAGTATGGATGAAAAAACAAACGGCCCCCTATGCCATCAAGGAAGCAGCCTTGTTGTTTGAAAGCGGTGCGGCCGGGCACCTGGATGCCGTCATCGGGGTATATGCACCGCAACATTTACGTGTAAAAAGAGTGATGGAAAGGGACGGCGCCACCGCAGATGAGGTGATGAAACGGATCAGCCGGCAACTGGATGAGGAAATGAAGATGAAACTCTGCGACCATGTTGTTCGCAACAATGAACAGGAACTGCTGGTACCGCAGGTGCTGGAACTGCACCATCTGTTCTCTGCCGGAAAAATCCGCTAATTCCTTCGCGGTCCTGCAAATAAGCCTACATTTATTGAACAAAATCAAAACACATGCGAACATCGCTCATCGTCATTGCCGTTCTGGCACTTTGTGTGTCCTGCGCCGGCGATAAAAAAGAAGCCCCCGGTAAAGAATCAATCGCTTTAAAAGATTCGGCTGCCAACAAAACTAATCTTATTGAAAAGGAAGACCTCTCCCTCGTAGGGAGATGGAAGCCGGTTGAGATGAACCTGCCGGGAATAACGGAAGAAGAAAAAAAGGACATGAAAGAGAATATTATCCTGGAGTTTACACGGGAGGGCAATTATACCGGGTATAATAAAGAAAACAAACAGGAGGGCACTTATTCCTATGATGCCAACACGAAAAAACTGTCAGTAGAAAATAAAGCGAACAGCATGGACAAAGAAGTTTTTACCATTGGGTGGGAAGACGGGCTGTTGATGATGACAAATGAGGAAGGAACGGTGAAGTTGAAGAAACAATAGGCAATAGACAATGGGCAATAGGCAATAGGCAATGGGCAATGGGCAATAGTTCACTAAAGTTTCTGGACTCCGGCTCCTGACTCCCGACTCCCGACTCCCGACTCCCGACTCCCGACTCCTGACTCCCGACTCCTAACTCAATTCCCCCAGCGCCTTTTTGATCCGCTTCCAGCCCTCTTCGATATTCTGCATGCTGTTGGCGAAGGAGAAGCGCACGCAATTCGGTTCACCGAAGGCATCCCCCATCACCGAAGAAACATGGGCCTTGTGGAGCAGGTAAAGACTAAAATCGGAAGCTGTACCGATCACTCTCTCTCCATCAGTTTTACCGAAATAAGAACTGATATCGGGAAACACATAGAATGCACCCTCCGGTTCGGGGCACAATATCCCTGAAATATCATTGACAAGTTCAAGCACTTTCTTCCTTCGGGCGGCAAATTCCTTCACCATTTCCAGGGTGGGCTTGAGGTCTGTACTCAGCGCGGTGATGGCCGCTCGCTGTGTCATGGCATTGGCCCCGCTGGTGAATTGCCCCTGTACTTTTTCACAACCCTTCGCGATCTCGGGCGCGGCGGCGATATAACCCAATCTCCAGCCGGTCATGGCAAAACCCTTGCTCAGCCCGTTGACAATGACAACACGGTCTTTGATGTCGCTGAACTGCGCTATACTTTCATGGACACCCACAAAATTGATATACTCATAGATCTCATCCGACAGAATACAGATACCCGGATATTTGCTGAACACCCCGGCCAGTGCTGCCAGTTCTGCACGACTGTAAACAGACCCGCTGGGATTACAGGGTGATGAAAAAAGAAAAACCTTTGTGCGATCTGTGATAGCGGCCTCCACTTCTTCCGCGGTCACCTTGAATCCGTTCGCCGGCGAGCTTTTCACTTCCACCACTTTCCCCCGTGCGATCTTCACCAGTTCGCTGTAGGTGACCCAGTAGGGTGTGGGAATGATCACTTCATCACCTTCATCCACGAGGCTGAGGATGAGATTGGCCAGACTCTGCTTGGCGCCGGTGGAAACCACGATATTTTCCGGTTTAAATTCCAGCCCGTTATCCCTTTTGAATTTTCCGCATATGGCTTCGCGCAGATCGGGCAAACCCGCCACCGGTGTATAATGGCTCCAGTTATCGCGGATGGCCCGGATGGCCGCTTCCTTGATATGCTCCGGAGTATCGAAATCCGGCTCACCCAGGCTAAGATCGATCACATCCACACCACGGGCCCTTAATTCGCGGCCCAACTTGGCCATCTTTAAAGTTTCAGGTTCATTGAATCGATCCAGGAAAGAAGATAACTGCATGTTGAATGGTTTGCAAATTGTATGGAACAAAAATTAGCAGGCAGTCGTAACCGTAACTGCCCGAAGATAAGTGTTAAAGCAATTCGATCACGGACCTGCCTGTCAGGAAACAATTTGAAATAATCCGGTTTCCTTCAATTAAACTTTTTAAAAAAATGAAATGGTACCCACTGCTATGGCACCCTTTGCCGGGCAATTACCTGCGGGAATAATATTTTTACAAAAGCTGACATGAATTCAGCACCAGGGCCTGGTTATAAAAACCGGCCATTCAGAAAAGGGAACCGGGGAATCGGCTGCGGGAAGCAAGGGTATGATATATCCATCCTCTTTACGGTCAGGATTCCATTTTATTTTTTAAGCTCCTGAAAATCAGATGAAAAATGGCAAAAAAAGTATAAAATAACCCTGCCGGTACTGTTACTGTTTACGCCCTAAAACCCTATCTTTGCCGTCCTTTAAAAATCGTA
>CAZEZE010000214.1:0-5135 GCA_964516445.1 uncultured Chitinophaga sp.
AAACCACCTTTTTTCAGGCTTCTCACTGCTTCACCGATCTTGAAGCCGTTATGATAAATTTCAATTTTATAATCTCCTGTGGTGAAATTACCGTTCCGGAGAGGGTATTGAATGTTTTTGCGCTGACCCTGGGTATAGTCCACAGGTATCTTGGTGGAGAATGTCTTATCACCATCCAAACGTGTGTTGAGCGTTCCTGAACCCATGGAAGCATCGGTCACCACTTTCCCGTCAGGACCAGTAACGATCATGTACATATCAGCCGGGCCTGATTTTGCGATACGGTTCTCAATATCGAAGGAGATGACCAGTTTGTCTACACGCTTTGCTGTAGTGGTATTCTTTTCCTTACCGCTCTTTTTCTCATTCACAGGGGTTACCTGGATATTAGAAGCGGCGAAAGTGGAGCCCACATCAACGGTCTTGGACAATTCCTCTTTTTCAGAAGCGGTCGTTGCCAGGTTCTGTTCCAGTACTGTTTTTTCTTCTTTTAATGTGGAATTGGCGGCCGAGAGTTCCTGGTTCTCGCCGGTAAGACGGGCTACATCCGCTTCGAGGCTGCTGATCTTGTCGTTCAGCTCCGTTACCATTTTACGGGCCTTTGCCAGTTGACCTTCCGTTGCTTTCTTGTCATTCAGGATCTTGCGGATCTCCGCTTTCTTGGCGTCGATCTCCTTTTGCCTGTCGGCCAGTTGTCCCTGCAGGTTATTATTGGAACCCGTTACGGAGTCGAGGCGGGCCAGGGCATTGTCAAATTCCAGCTGTATGGCTGTTTTTGAAGAGTCAAGTGTGGTGATCTGGGTTTGCTGCTGCGATATTTTTTCACCGGATTTGTTCTTGTCGTAGAGCAAATAACCCCAGGTGCCCAATAGGCCCGCGGCCAGAATCCCGATCAGAATATTCTTGCTGTTCTTACTTTTTTGCGGCTCCGGCTGGGGAGGTGTAGTAGCCGAAGGATAATTGGTATTTGTCATAATCTTGAATTTTACAGATTTAGTAATTACAAATTTTTAAGACCGGATGCGGACGCAAGGTAAACCAGGTATCTCCGGTGAACTATTTAAATCCTGTTAAAAATGTTACCGGCAGTTCCGTCCGCGTCACAAAATTTCTAAAACCGTGCCAGAATGCTTCACTGAATTTATTCACGGTTCATTTTTTTTGACGACAACGAGCCTGAAAGCCTGTATCTTAGCGGCTTATGGCTGTGGAAAAGATAATAGCCGACTGGAAAAAGAAATCTTTTAAGCCGGTTTACTGGTTTGAAGGGGAGGAAGATTATTTTATCGATAAGGCCATAAATTACGCCGAACACCATATCCTGTCCGAAGACGAAGCTGCCTTTAACCTCACTATTTTTTACGGGAAGGATGCTAATTGGGCGGATGTGATCAATGCCTGCCGGCGCTATCCCATGTTTGCCGAAAGACAGGTGGTGCTATTGAAGGAAGCACAGCAAATGCGGGATGTAGAGAAACTGGAAGCCTATATTGAGAACCCGCTTTCTTCCACCGTATTCGTGGTTTCTTATAAAGAAAAGAAGCTGGATGCCCGTAAAAAATTCACCAAACTGATTAAGGAAAACGGGGTGCTGCTAACTGCTAAAAAACTGTACGACCGGGAGCTGCCTGAATGGACGCAGGGACTGGTGCAGTCCAGGGGACTCAGCATTACCCCTAAAGCCCTGGGGCTGGTGGTGGATCATATCGGGAACGACCTTACCCGTATCGGGAATGAGATAGATAAATTGTCCCTGAACCTGGGCCAGAGAAAATCTATTACGGAAGAGGATATTGAAGAATACATAGGGGTAAGCAAGGATTACAACGTTTTTGAACTGCAATCGGCGCTGGCTGCAAAGAACCTTTCCAAAAGCATGCAGATCATCCAGTATTTTGAAGCCAACCCCAAAGCAGCCCCGATCCAGGCCATTCTACCCTCGCTGTATAATTTCTTCAGCAAAGTTTTCATGGTCTTCGGTGCCGGTACGCAGGATGAAAAAACGATCGCCACCACCATTGGAGTAAACCCTTATTTCATCCGGGATTATCTCCAGGCCGCCAAATTGTACAGTTACCCGGGTGTGGAAAAAGCCCTGTTGCTGCTCCATCAATATAACCTTAAAAGCGTGGGGGTCGGGAGCTCCAGTACGGAAGATGCTTCCCTGATGAAAGAACTGGTGGTGAAAATGCTGGGATGAACAGTCACCCGTTCAGCACCTGTAACCCTTTAGAACAATTACCGTTGCTTTCATTAACAATAAATGACTTATTTTGTGCAACTTTTTTGAACAATCAATCTTCTTTTTTTCTCAATCGCGGTAAATATGAAAAAATTCCTTTTCTCCCTTTTAGTTGCTTCTCTTTTATTAACAGGCTGCCTGGAAACAACCCAGGAGATCACGCTGAAAGATGACGGAAGCGGGAGCGTCACAACCACCAGTGACATGAGTTCCATACTCGGGCTGGCCAAACAGATGGGAGGTGGCGGCGACCTGGATAAAATGGGTGACCAGAAGCTGGATACGGTTTTCTCTTTGGGTTCACAGGCCGACAGTATGGATATTGGCGCCGAAGAGAAAGAAATGCTGAAAAAAGGAACCATGACCATGAAAATGAACCTCCGGGATGACCAATTCCTCACTAAACTGGATTTCCCCTTTAATGAACCCGGTGAGATCGCCGCTTACGGTAAACTGACCAATAAATTATTGGGAAATGCAATGAAGGACCAGATGAAAAGTTCTCCCATGGGGGCCGGTGAGGATGTGCCCCCCGTAACCTCGTTTGATGATTATTATAAACTAAGTTTTTCCAAAGGAGAATTGAAAAAATCACTGGACAAGGATAAATACGCCGGTGCTTCAACCGATGGCTACCTGGCCGGTCTCAAACAAGCTACCGGTATGGGTATCCCGGTCAACTATACCTGGATCATCAACCTGCCCCGCCCCGCTGAGAAAGTGGAGGGCAAACTGGCCAAACTCTCCGAGGATAAAATGAAAGTGACCGTGAAAGCGGAGATCGATGATTTTTTTGATGACCCGGAAAGACTGGAGTTTAAGATCAAGTATTGAGGAAGTGAATGGTCAATGGTGAATTGTGAATGGGAACCTGAAAGGTTGAGTTTTCCTTATCGCTAGTTAGTCTTCCGAATTGTCCATATTTAACCTGATTCAGGAATTTTATTTATTTGCGACTGCCAGGAAACGTAGAATTGGAGAAAAAGAGCAATCGATAAAGACAGTAATGCTTTAGGGGACCCCATTCACCATTCGCTATTGACCACTAAAGCACTTTCAGACTCTCCACCTTGTCCTGGTCTATCTGTTTCACCAACTCCTCAAGGCTGTCGAATTTGATCTCTTCCCGCAGGTATTTTTTCAGGGTCACTTTCAGCGTTTCCCCGTAGATCTCTTTGTCGAAATCAAAAATATTCACTTCCGCGACTCTCTTCTTGCCGTCCACCGTTGGCCGGAATCCAATGCTCATCATTCCCTTCATTTTCAGGTTGGATCCCCCTAACTCCACATAGACCGCATAAATTCCGTTGCCGGGTATCAGTTTTTCCTCATTGTGGGTTTTCAGGTTGGCTGTCGGATATCCCAGTTTGCGCCCCAGTTTATCGCCATGCACTACTTCTCCCGAAAAAAAATAATCATATCCCAGCAGCGTATTGGCCGTCGCAATATTACTGTGCAGGATGGCTTCCCGGATATTCGTTGAACTGATGGAGATGTTTTCCAGCACATGCTTGGGAATCTCTTTCAATTGGTAATGATAGACAGCCGCATACTTTTCCAGTAACCGGTAATCGCCCAACCGTTCACGCCCGAACCGGTGATCGTACCCGATGATGATGGTATGGGGATGAAACTTACCGATCAGGAAATCGGCGAGATAGGTCTCCGCGGGCTGGTTGGCAAAGGCATGCGTAAATGGAACCACTACCAGGTGATCAATACCCAGGTCAGCCAGTAAACCGATCTTCTCCTCCAGCGTATTGATCAGCCGGATACCCAGTATCGCGGAAGAAACGATCTTTCGCGGATGGGGATGAAAAGTAATGATCACCGTTTCCCCGCCAACGGCCGCTGCTTCGGCCTTTAACCGGCTGATGACCTGCCGGTGACCCATATGCACCCCGTCGTATGTACCGATGGTGATCACTGCTTTACTGAAGAGGGGAAGCTGCTCTATGTCGTAATGTACCTGCACGGCGCAAAATAAATGCGCAATATTCAATTAGCAATGTGCATTGTTCAGTTATTTTTGCAGCGGCAGAATTATTCCTCATCCCGTAATCAACGGGGTAAAAAACCTGAATGAGTCTTTACAGTAAAAGAGGGGTTTCGGCACAGAAAGAAGAAGTGCATGCGGCTACCCAAAACCTGGACCCCGGGCTCTATCCCAAAGCTTTCTGCAAGATCTATCCCGATAGGCTGTGCGGGGATGAAGCCTGGGTGAATGTGATGCATGCCGACGGAGCTGGAACTAAAAGCATCCTGGCTTATTTATACTGGAAAGAAACCGGTGATATATCCGTCTGGAAGGGTATTGCACAGGATGCCATCGTGATGAACCTGGATGATCTGCTCTGCGTGGGTATTTATAATGATCTGCTTTTTTCATCTACCATTGACCGAAATAAAAATTGTATTCCCGCAGAAGTACTACAGGCCGTGATCGAGGGAAGCAGTGAATTTTTTGAAAAGATGAAACGCTTTGGCGTGAACATCACCTACATGGGCGGCGAAACCGCTGATGTGGGGGATGTGGTGCGTACGATCGCCGTAAACGGGACCATGACATCCCGGTGGCCAAAATCCAAACTGATCACCAACGAAAAGATCTGTGCCGGTGATGTGATCGTCGGGCTCGCCGGTTACGGACAGGCAGCCTGGGAAACCGAATACAACAGCGGGATCGCCAGCAACGGGCTTACTTCCGCGCGGCATGATATGCTGCACAAGACGTATGGAGCAAGGTTTCCGGAAACATACGATAATAGCCTGGATGAATCAGTGGTCTATATCGGTCCGCATCAGTTGACAGACGAGATCAATGTTGATGGCCGCAAGTTGGAGGTTGGAAAATTATTGCTGAGTCCTACCCGGACTTTTGCCCCGGTACTGA
>CAZEZE010000215.1:0-5117 GCA_964516445.1 uncultured Chitinophaga sp.
AGCCAGATGATACCATAGAGCACTTTTGATTTTTCAACGATGCTGATCACCCCGGCCGCATCCTTGCTCACGGATTTATCGATGATAGTCTTATTGGTAAACAGGAATTCGTGCCAGGTAAAAGGCTGCACTTTCGCGTGATAGGTGGCGAGGTTGATCAGTTTTCCGAATATGATGGGGTCGATCAGCGAAAACCCGATATTGACGGCGGCCAGGAACAGCACCAGGGCCACCAGCCATTTATAGGGTTTCAGGTAATGCAGGAGTATTTTCATGACAGGCGGGGAAGTTGAAAGTTGGTTTTTGTCCGCACAAACATCGTACAAGTTCGTAAAAAAATGGCAACTTGTCAGCCCGGGTTTGAAATCGTATTCCGTGATTCTGAGTTTCCGGGGCAAAACTGCCGCCACGGCGGCACTGAAACACAGAATTGGGTTTGACAAAATGCAGGGTTAATCCCTTAGGCCCCGGGAAAACCCTTGTGACTCTTCACACGCTGGGCCTGTCCCAGGTGCCGGTGCAGGTGCTCCACCAGGATGGAAATGGCAAGACGAAGACTGTAGGTGATAGTTTTGGACACCGGGGAGCTGATATGTGTTTTATCGAGGTCGGTATTCCGGCAATCGACGATAAACCCGATCAGGGTATCGAGGTGTTTGGCGTACCGTTCCATTATCCCCGCATCGATGGAGCTGGCGGAAGGCTGAAAAATCACAGCGGTCTTAACCTTTTTTTTCGTCGTTTCCAGCATCTGGTGCAGGAGCATTTTCCCAAAAAGCCTGTTAAAGGGATTCCATCTTTCCCAGAAACTCATTTCATAATTATCCTCCGCAATTTTTCGCAACACCGGAAAATATTGCAGATCCGTTACGACCAGGTGATCGAGGCATTGCCCGATGCTCCAGTTGTCGGGTGCCGGTTTCCAGTTCAGCTGGTCCGGGGAAAGGGTGGAAAATTCCCTCGAGGCCCGTTCTTTCGCCTGGTTGGCCCTGATCACGGATTGTTGTATGAAGGCGGGGTCTTTCAGGCTCGTTTTTTTACGGGTATCAAAGGTAAGGATCAGCGGGCGGGGGTAAGTAAATAAGTAAATAAGTATATAAAGTATATAGGGTTTATAAAGTATATAGAGTATCTATAGGGTGTGGAGGTTGACCTGATTTGAAATGCACGCTAACTTTATATACTTTATAAACCCTATATACTTTATTTACTCTTTTGACTCAACTACCTTTAACGCACTGATGGATCAACCACTCATTTCAGTAGTCTTATGTACCTACAACGGGGCTCCCTGGCTCGCGGAGCAGATCGATTCGATCCTGGCGCAAAGCTGGCGCCCGCTCGAACTGGTTATTTCGGACGATGCTTCCACCGATGGAACGGGGGAAATACTGCAGCGATATGTTTCTGATCCACGCGTCCGGATAATTTTCCAGGAAAAAAATTCCGGGCTGACCGCCAATTTTGAATCCGCTATCAAGCAGACCCGGGGCAGCCTGGTTGCTTTTTCCGACCAGGATGATGTCTGGTACCCTGATAAACTGGAAAAACTGGTGGCGGCGCGGGGAGAACATCCGCTGGTATACTGTGATTCCCTGCTGACGGATGAACAGGGTCAGGGCCTCGGGATAAAATTGTCCGGTTTGAAAAAAATGTACAGCGGGGATGACAGTCGGGGTTATTTTTTATACAGCTGCGTTTGGGGGCATAATATGCTGGTCACGAAAGACCTGCTCGGTCACTGCCTGCCCATGCCCCCGGATGTTCATTATGATATCTGGATCGCCTTCCGGGCCTTTCAATATGGAGGGATCGCTTACCATAACGAAGTGCTGACCCGCTACCGGCAGCACACCCGCTCCACCAGCCAGACCCTGCCGGAGAAAAATTCGCAACGAAAACGGAAAACAAGGTATGAGCAGTACCGGGAAAAACTCAGCTGGCTGAACCGGATGAAGGAAGCGGAGCGGCCGGAATACAGCGTGTTTTATAACCGCCTGGCGGAACTCTATGCAAAAAAGGACAAAGGATCCTATGTTTTCGGACTGCTTCCTTTTATGCTCCGTCACCGCAAGGCCCTGTTCCGGTATTCCCCGAAAGGATTTTTCAGCCAGCTGGTGGAAATACTCAAGCAGGGCAGGGGGGAACGGCCCTGATCATTTTTTCTGCAGGTAAAAGGCTGCGGTATCGCCTTCTTTGCGTGCATTGGCATCCGCCAGGATCTTTTTAAAGTTCTGAATTTGGGCGTGCGTGAAGGAACTGTTCTTCTTATCCAGCATGTGACTGCCTTTGGCATAGAGTGGCATACCGGCCTTGTATTGTTCGCTGCACCAGATCAGGTAATCAACAGTGTCATAATCCAGGCGCCGGAGTTCAAAGCCTGCCTGCTCCGCCAATAAACGCATCCCTTTTTCCGAAGGGATGAAGAGGTGACGGGGAGCGTCCAGTCCTGCCCAGTACTCCCCGTATTTTTTCCAGCCGTAATTTCCCATCACCGGAATGCGCACCAGTAAGAACCGGCCGGGCAGCAGCAGTTCATGAGCTTTCCGCATCGCGGCCAGCGGATCGGCCATATGCTCCAGTGCATGGTGCATCATCACCAGCCCGAAGGACCCCTGCATCCCGGAAATTTCCTTTTTATAGATTTTTATTTCCCCCCAGTCATGCTCCTCGTTTATGAAGGGATCGATTCCCGTCAGGCTGGTGAAACCCATCCGGTAAAGTTTACCCAGCAGCATGCCGCCGCCGCAACCCACATCAAGAATGGGGTCGTTCAGTTTTACTCCCGTATGCAGCATCCAGTCGCTGTAATCGGGGCGTTTGTAGCCGATTGAGAGCAGGGAGCCCAGTAATTTTTTCTTTCCGTATAATAAATATTGCGTCTTGATTTTTCGCAGCCAGCCCGGTTTTTTCCGGTTGATGCCGTCGGTGAAGGAGTAATAATCCTCGTTGGGATAATATTTTGAAAAATCGGCAGGAGGATGCAGCAATTGCAGGCTACCGCAGGATCCGCAGAGCTGGTAATCGAAGACCTCCCCGAGACCCAGCTGCAATTCTTTTAATGGGATCACACAGTTGCCTTCGGTATTCCGGCATATCAGGCAGGGAGGGGAGGACATAGTTGGTGGGGGCAAAGATAGGTGATATGTGTTTGGTGTTAAGTGTTAGGTGTTAAGTGTTAGGTGGTTTGTTGGATTTTGAATTTTAAATTTTTAATGTTGAATGGGCGTGAAATGTGTGATTGCTTTTTTTAATGCTGAATCGGATCGAATTTAGTTACTCTCGTATCAAACACTAAACCCTAAGCTCTCAACACTCAGTACCTAACACTTAACACTCAACACTCAACACCTAACACCTAACAATCTGTCCACCCGCCCATCCTTCCCGGTCCAGGCTCCGGTACAGGATCGCTTCGGCAATGGTCCTTGATACTTTCAAAATGCGGTCATGGACCCGGGCTGTGAGATTGAGTTTTCCATCGCCTTCTTCAGCAATTGCGATGCCGGCAGTGGAATGATACAGACCTCTTTCTGTATGCTGCTCGACATCCGGGCAGTGTGATAATGACCCGGCCAGTCCCTGAATCTTGCCTCTTGTTTATAACGGGCACGGATCATCGCCTCGAATATGAAAGAAGGTTGTTCCTGTATGCGACCGGAGTCAGTACTGCGTGCAGGTGTCCGAAATATGGCTGTAGATCACAAGGGCAGTGTATTCCCGGCAACGGACCTTTTCTTTTTTGAATGATTGCTGCACTGATTCCGGCTGTTTATCTTCTGCCTGCAGTCTGTTAGCTGTACACATTTTCCAATACCTGGTCACCCCGGTTCCTGCCGGTTTAATTAGTTAAAAAATCCGGATTCCCTTTTGGTTTTATCTTTTTTTTGCTGATTTGTTTTACATTTTCCTGAATTGTATATTCGAACCATTAAAGTGTGGGATAATGAATTCCATACGAAAACCAGCGAGATTATTCCTTCCCTGCTTTACTCTGCTGTTATACAGCAGCATTACACTCATTGCCCAGGAACAAACAGTCAAATGCGAAAGGTTTACAAGGGAGAACGGTCTTTCTTCCAATGTCATCTTTTCAATACACCAAGATAAACGAGGTTATTTATGGATCGGGACCAATGATGGGCTGAACCGTTATGATGGTTACAATTTCAAGATCTACCGGAATGATCCCAAAGACAGCAATTCTCTTCCGGCCAATTCAGCAGGCGCATTATTTGAAGATGGCGATGGTAATCTTTGGGTGCAAACAGTTGGGGGATTATGCAGGTATGATCATAAAAAAGATCAATTTACAAGGCTCTCCTATCCGGGTGTATCTTTCATCACCCTTTTGACAACGATGGGGGAAAATGAGTCAATTGTCAACACCAGCAATGGTCTTTCAGTATTGAACTTTCACACCCTGCAATTAAGGTCACTAAATATGCCGGCCCGGTATAAAGCGTTGATAAATTTTTATGGTAATTTTTCACAAGACGCTGAACAGAATATTTATTTCCCGGTCCAACGTCCCGATACCTTTTGCTTATTAAAATATGAACCTGGCAGCGGACGGTTTAGTGAGTTATTAGTGTATCAATATGATTCCAAATTCGTTCATGAGGGTATGATTATGTTAATGGACAGCCGAAAAAGATTATGGATGGGCAAAAATACAGGAGACCTTTACCGGTATATACCTGATTACTGCGGTATCCCGGAACTATATGCTACCGATCTCGGAGCTGTCAACGGTATTCTTGAAGATGATAACAGCGATCTTTGGATAACCACTACCAAATCCCTGTACAGGTATGATCATAATACCGGGCAGATCTCAGAATTCCATTATAATAGCACAAGCAATGCTGCAAATGCAACATTGACGAATTGTTTCTATAAAGACCGGTCCGGCCTGTATTGGATCGGCAGTTATAACGGACTTTTCAAATACAATCCTTCATTAAACCAGTTCGGACATCTTAGTGCAGGTACAGGATCGTTTGCTTTAAAAGATAATTTCATCCTGGGAATTCATTCCCTTGGCGGGAACAAAGCAGCGATAACCTATCAATGGGGGATCCGTCAGTACTCAACACTGGAATTTTCAACCAGGC
>CAZEZE010000216.1:0-5104 GCA_964516445.1 uncultured Chitinophaga sp.
GCTTGACAAACACCATGGCTGGGTTAAGGATATCAATGAGACACAGCATACCACGGTCGATTTCCCGATCATCGCCGACGAGGATAAGAATGTGGCCACCCTTTATGATATGATCCATCCGAATGCATCTGCTACCGCAACGGTTAGGTCCTTATTTGTCATAGGCCCCGATAAACTGGTAAAACTGATCATTACTTACCCGGCTTCAACCGGCCGTAATTTCCATGAAGTGCTGCGGGTGGTGGATTCACTGCAACTGACAGCCAATTACAGTGTGGCCACTCCGGCCGACTGGAAACAAGGTGAGGATGTGATTGTCGTTCCGGCTGTTTCTACCGAAGACGCCATAAAGAAATTCCCCAGGGGGGTAAAAGTGATTAAGCCTTATTTGCGGTACACCCCGCAGCCGGATAAGGATTAAAAAAGCATACACTTTCGGCAGCATATTTTTCATGGAGATGGTCCAGTCGGGTCGTGATAAAACTACCTGGCAGGGCTGTCTTATTTTGTTTTCTTTTTGGCCAGTTGCTGAAGCGTGGCCCGAAGATCTTTTGGCAACGGGGCCTCGAGTTCCACTATTTTCCCGTCCTTACCGGTAAAAGAAAGTTGCCAGGCATGCAGGGCGAGACGGCCGAGTATCGGCTTTTCTTCCAGTTCGTCCTTCGAAAGTTTGAATTTTTTCTTCCAGGCTGAAATAAGTACCGGTTTGCCATCACCGTAAAGGGGATCGCAAACGATGGGGTGGCCCAGTTCTTTCATGTGCACCCTTATCTGGTGGGTACGGCCGGTATGCAGCTGAAACCGCATCCATGCGTACATACCATGATCTTCAAGCACCTCATAGTCCGTCAGCGATTCCTTTCCCTTTCGGTGAATGATCATAGTGCCGTTTAAAGCAGGATGCTCGGAGATGGGGGAGTCGATGCTTCCTTTTGGTTGGGCAGGGCACCCCAATACCAACCCCAGGTAGATCTTTTTCGTTTCCCTCGCTTCGAATTGCTTCGAAAGCAGTTTATGTGTGCTTTCGTTTTTCGCGAAGACGATAACACCGCTGGTGTCCTTATCAAGGCGGTGAACGGTAAATATCTCACCGTATTTTTCTTTCAGCATTCTTTTCAATGAAATTTCCTTTCCCTCTCTGTCCGGCACAGACAACAGGCCGGATGGTTTGTTGAGAGCAATCCAATCAGGGGTCTCCTCAATAGTCAGCGCTGAGATTTTCATTTTAAAATCTGTGTAAATCGTTGAAATCTGTGGCTTACTTCCCTTTCCCAAAATGCTTCAGGTCACGCACTTCCTTCTCAGAAAGGAAACGCCACTTCCCCCTTTCAATATTCTTCTTGGTCAGGCCCGCGAAGATCACGCGGTCAAGGTTTTTGACATCGTAACCAAGATGTTCAAAGATGCGGCGGACGATACGGTTGCGACCGCTGTGGATCTCCACGCCAAGCTGGGTCTTGTCTTTATTGTCAGCATAGGCCAGCGCATCCACGCTGGCCGGGCCGTCATCCAGTTTGATGCCTTTCAGGATTCGATCAAAATCATTTTTCTCCAATGGTTTATTCAGGGTAACATGGTAAACCTTTTTGATCTCGTTGCTGGGATGAGTAAGTTTCTGTGCCAGTTCACCGTCATTGGTCAGCAATAATACGCCGGAGGTGTTACGGTCGAGACGGCCCACAGGATAAACCCTTTCCGGGGTTGCCTTGCCAATAATATCCAGTACCGTTTTCCTTCCCTGCGGATCGTCGGTGGTGGTGATATAGTCCTTGGGTTTATTGAGGAGGATATAGACCAGGTTCTTTGCCACAAAGATCTTCTTGCCGTTGACCCTTACTTCGTCTTTCTCTGAAACCCGATGTCCCGGTTCTGTCACCGTTTCCCCGTTTACTTTCACTATCCCTTTCTTCACCATTTCGGCCGCTTCCCTCCTTGCGGCCACCCCGGCATGTGAAATGTATTTATTCAAAGGCATCAGCGCCGGTGAAGGTGGTCTGCTATGTGACTTTGGACCTCCGGTCTCTGACTTCTGACCTCCGACCTCCCGCTTCTGACCTCCGGCTTCCGACCGCTGAATTCTTTGCTTGTCAAAGAATTCCTCTCTTTCCTTCCTGAACTTTCTTTTCTCCTGTTTGAACTGTTCCTTGATTGCCGCATTGCTCTTTTTGGGCGCGAACTTGCTGAAATGACCGGGGGATTTTTTTTTCATCGTGATGTTTTGCTGTTTTTCAACAGTAATGAACGGCAAAGATAGCAAAAGAAAGGCCCCGCAGTTATTTCACTGCCGGGCCGGTTTCCTTCAGAACGGATCAATTAAATCACTTCTTTCTTCATTTCGTGTCTTTTGCCTTCATGTCTTTGGCCGCCTTTATACGGGCCACGCTTCATTCCTTCCTGTAATTTCTTTTGTTGTTCCTCGGTGAGGATAGACTTCATGGATTCTTTCTGATTTTTCATCAGCTCTTTCATTTCCTCTCTTCTTTTCTCTTCGGTAAGGGATTTATTTTCGCGGATGGCCTTCATCTTCTCTGCCATAACCTTGCGGTTCTTTTCCATTTTAGCGGATTGCTCATCGGTTAATCCGAGACGGATCTTCATTTTCTCCGCACGGGCCTTTGCATCCACTTCGTGGAGGGCCTTCCTGTCAGTTTTCATTTTTTCCAGCTGGGCCTTTTGGTCCTGGGTGAGGATGCTCTGCATTTTGGAACGCTGTTCCTTCCGGAGGTTTTCCATCCTGGTCCTTTGTTCCTTTACAGTGATATTTTCGTTCTTCCTCAGCTCTTCCATTTGCTTGCGGAATCCTTCCTGCTGTAATTTGAACTGATCCTTCTGCGCATCGGTCAGGTTCAGTTTCCGGAATTCCATTCCATCATGCCCGCCGGGACGGCGATGTTGCATTCTGCCGTAACCGTCTTTGGATTTAAAACCATCTCTTTTACGTTCGGGGATCTCCTGTGCACTCACTGCAATGGCAAGGAGAACTGCCGTTGCTGCAAACATTATTTTTTTCATGGTTATTTCGTTTTCAGATTGGACGCCGAATGATCAGGTAAACCTTCGGCGGGTCCGTCATAAATTATTGTGAACGAGTATACAGACCGCTCCTGTCGGCCGGGGTTTAACCGGAACTAAGAAAATCTTCGTAAAAGGACATTTTTTGAGACGGGAGTCGGGAGACGGGAGTCGGGAGTCGGGAGACGGGAGTCGGGAGTTAGGAGTCAGGAGTTGGGAGTCAGGAGTTGGGAGTCAAAACTCCGTTTTATAGTGAACTGGCTGCACGGCTGCGTGGCTGCATGACTGATTACTGCCGACTGTCCTTATTGGCTAACTGACCACATGCAGCATCAATGTCTTTTCCCCTTGAGCGGCGAAGGCGGACATTCACCCTGTGTTTCTCAAGGTATTGCATAAATGCCTGTACCCGGGCTTCATCCGGTTTTTCAAACTTCGCAAAATCGATAGGGTTGTACTCTATGATATTGATCAGGTCGGCCGGTACCTGCCGGTAGATCCTGATCAGTTCGTCGGCGTCTTTCAGGCTGTCGTTGAAATCCTTGAAAAGGATATACTCAAAAGTGATCTCGTTGCCGGTTTGCTTATAAAAATAATTTAATGCGTCAACCAGCGACTTGATATTATTGGTATCGTTGATGGGCATGATCTCGTGGCGCTTGGCATCATTGGCCGCGTGCAGGGATAGCGCCAGTTTGAATTTAACTTTGTCATCTCCCAGTTGACGGATTCCTTTTGCCACTCCTGCGGTCGATACGGTAATTCTCCGGGGACTCATCGCCAGTCCGTCGGGCGCTGTAATTCGTTCTATAGAACGGAGCACATGCTTATAGTTCAGCAGGGGTTCACCCATGCCCATGAAAACGATATTGCTGAGTTTCTTACCATGAGCCTTTTCACATTGCTGGTTGATCAGCACCACTTCATCATATATTTCATCAAATTCCAGGTTCCTTTTCCGGTCGATATAACCGGTTGCGCAAAACTTGCAGCTCAGCGAACAGCCGATCTGCGAAGAAATACAGGCTGTGTAACGGGATGTGGTTGGGATCAGCACCCCTTCGATCAGGTGCCCGTCATGCGTTTTGAAGCGTGTTTTTATCGTTCCGTCGGTGGATTCCTGAACGGCATCGATCGTCAATGCCGGAAGGGTAAAATCCTCACCCAGTTTCTGCCGCAGGTCCTTGCTGAGATTGGTCATGTCGGCAAAACTCATGGCATGTTTCTGCCATAGCCATTCCCAAACCTGCTTTACGCGGAATTTCTTTTCCCCGATCTCTTCAAAGTATTCCCCCAGTTCCGCGAGGGACAAATGCCGGATATTCCTGCCTTTTTTTTTCATCTGCTGCAAAGATAGCTTCCGCAGAAGGATTCATCCGATTTCACGGATATTTGCGGATAAATAAATTGCATGAAGCCTGTTTATATCATTGATGCGGTTCGTACCCCGATCGGGAAATACGGCGGCATGCTTTCCGGGATCCGGCCGGATGACCTGCTGGCCCATACGCTGAAAACGCTGCTGAAGAGAAACGAAGCGATTGATATCAATTTCATTGAAGACGTGATCGCCGGGGCCGCCAACCAGGCCGGGGAGGATAACCGGAATGTGGCCAGGATGGCTGCTTTGCTCGCGGGTTTGCCCGTATCGGTTGCCGGTAGTACGGTGAACCGGCTCTGCGCCTCCGGTCTGCAGGCAGTCATGGATGCATCCCGCCAGGTGATTTGCGGGGATGCGGAGCTGATTATCGCCTGCGGGGTGGAAAGCATGACCCGGGCACCCTTTGTAACGGGAAAAAATGCCGAAGCATTCGGAAGGTCGGCTGAAATGTATGATACCACCATGGGCTGGCGATTCATCAATAAGAACCTCGCGGCCCTGTATCATCCTTTTACGATGGGAGAAACAGCCGAGAATGTCGCAAAACAATGGAAGATATCAAGGGAAGAGCAGGATGTGTTTGCACTTGCCTCGCAGCAAAAATATTTTACCGCCAAAGCAGCAGATAAATGGACGGATGAGATCGCCCCGGTGGAGGTGAATAATAAAGGCCTTATCAACTGGTTGGTGAATGATGAACATCCCAGGGAG
>CAZEZE010000217.1:0-5098 GCA_964516445.1 uncultured Chitinophaga sp.
GAATGCGGTCTGACCATCAAGAATTTCAGTGATTATAAAGTGGGGGATGTGGTGGAGGCCTACGAAGAGGAAGAAGTGAAGAGAACCCTTTAAAGGTTAAGGTTAAGGCTAAGGCTGAGTAGTAGAACTCCGATCTCAGACTAAATCTCAATCTCAACCTCAATCTTTTGTTAAATAGCCCCTTTTTGCCCCTTATATCTTAAGCGACAAAGTATTTTTGAACGTATGCATATCATGAAAAGAACGTTGACTCTCTGTTTAGGTCTGTTGGTATTTGCCGGGGTGGCACAGGCCCAGCCGCAGAAAGTTGTGGCCGATAAGATCACGGCCGTGGTGGGTGACCGTATTATCCTGTACTCGGATATTCAGAATTCGCTGGCGGATATCGTTCGCCAGGGCGGAACCGTACCGGAGAACGGAGCATGTTTACTGATGGAACAGGCTATTGTATCCAAGATCCTGATGCTCCAGGCAGAGAAAGACTCCCTTCCCGTTACCGATGATGAAGTGGAAGCGGAGCTGGACCAGAAAGTGCGATTTTATATCAACCAGTTGGGCAGCCAGGCCGCGCTGGAAGAAGTGGCCGGCAAAACGATCTACCAGATAAAGGATGACGCCCGCGCCTCGGTCAAAGAACAAAAACTCGCCGCATCCATGCAGCGAAAGATCGTGGACAATGTTCGTATCACGCCCACGGAAGTAAAAGCCTTTTTTGATAAGATACCCAAAGACAGTCTCCCGTATTATGAATCAGAACTGGAGATCGGCCAGATCATTGTTTTTCCCAAAGCCTCCCGTGATATCGAACAATACATTATCGGGGAGATGAACAATTATAAAAAGCAACTGGAAAGTAAAATGACGGACTTCTGCCAGTTGGCCAAAACCGTATCGGAAGATCCCGGCAGCAAGGACCGCTGCGGCCAGTACCAGGTGAACCGTAATGAAAAAACCTGGGACCCCGTATTCCTTTCTACTGCTTTCCGCCTGAAGGAAGGCGAAATATCCGCGCCGGTAAAATCAAAATTCGGTTACCACCTGATCCAGATGCTGCGCCGCAACGGCGATGATGCGGATGTAAGACATATTCTCCGCATTCCGCCCATTACGGATGATGAGATCAGGCAGGCGAAGATCAAACTCGATACAGTGCGTTCCAAAGTGATCGCCGGTACCATGACATTCAACGCCGCCGCCGCAAGGTATAGCGATGATGAGGCCGCCAAATTTGCCGGACCTTTTGTAATGGGCAGGGATGGTTCCACCTATGTTACGATCGACCAGCTCGATAAGGAAATGGTAGGTATGCTCAGTAAAATGAAGATCGGCGATATTTCCCAGCCTACTCCTTTTGAAGCGGAACAGGGAAAAAAAGGGGTGCGTATCGTATACCTCAAGTCACGTTCAGAACCTCACCGGATGAATTTGCAGGAAGATTACAGCAAGATCTCCAATTTCGCACTGGAGGAAAAAAAGGCCAAAGTGCTGGAAAAGTGGATCAGGGAAAAGATCCCGACTTATTATGTGATGATCGATGGCGCTACCGCTACCGAATGCCCCGCTCTGCAAAAATTCACCGAAGAGAAAAAGGCATTCTGATTTTTTTTGAATTTATTCATAAACCCTTACTCCGTAAGGGTTTTTTTATGATCGGGCGGTTGGCAAAGCTTCAGGAATAGCGCATTATAAATTATATTTACCCTGCTTCCTCCTAAAATGTTCCTGGCCTGATGTCCCGCACTTCCCATACGTCCTGCTTGTCCGGTTATTTTGCCGCATCAACGCAGTTCTTTTATTTTCTGGTTGATCCCGGGGGCTTGTACAAATATGCCAACCCTTTATTCACGGATATTTTCGGGGAAAGTAAAGATGACGCCTCCTTTTTTTCTTTTTTTACCGACCCCGGCAAACTCCGGGCGCTGATGCAACAATGCCTGGAAGGGAAACCGGGTATTGTTCCCGCTTTGCTGCAAATGAAACTGCCGGCCGGGGCATACATGACGGTACGCTGGGAATTATCCCTTTGTAAAACAGAAGATGGTACCGGCGATCTCATCCAGGCGGTTGGTTTTTCGGACAACAGGGAAATAACAACACCGGGTACTGCGGGGCGCCAGATCGGTGCTTTGGCGGGAAGGTATAAGGCCTATGAACAAAGCCCTGAAGGTCTGTGGCGCTTTGAATCAACGGTACCGGTTCCCGCGGATGCAGATCCCGGAACCATCATTGAACACTGGCGCAAGTATTCCTACCTGGCCGAATGCAACCAGCAACTGGCCCTGATGTACGGATATGAAAAAGCGGAAGATATGGCGGGTACACGGCTGGAACAGATGGTCGATTTCTCCGACAGGAACAGGGTTAAAAACCTGTGGACATTCATACAAAACGGGTTTCGGCCGATGCTGGTGGAGACAAAGGAATTTGACAGGCATGGCAATACCCGGTATTTCCTTAACAGCATGGAGGGATTCATCGAGAACGGTCTGCTTACCACCGTCTGGGGAACACAGCAGGATATCACCGAACAAAGACTGGCTGAAGAAAGACTGGAGAAAAGTGAGTTATTCTACCGTAACCTCATCGCGGAATCCCTTGACGGAATCCTATTGACGGATGAAAAGGGAAAGATCAGTTTTGTTTCACCATCGGTCACCAATATACTGGGCTACCGCCCGGATCAACTGAAGGACGGGATGATGTTTGATTATGTTTATCCGGGTGACCGGGAAGAGGCTTATGCCGCTTTTGCAAATGAGGTCCAAATGCGGCCAAGCGTGAAGTTCATCAATGTCCGGCTGGTCAGGAAAGACGGAACGGTAATTTGGTGCATGGTACGTGGACATAATATGCTGCACCACCCGTATGTTGGCAGTATGGTCATTTATTTTACGGATGATACCAACAGGAAACAGATGGAGGACCGTTTGCGGGAAAGCGAAGGGCGGTTCCGCGACATGATCCACAATCTCAACACGGGTATCATTTTGCTGAATGAACAGGCATTGACAGTTGTCAACAACCAGGCCGCCGCTGATATGCTGGGGCTGAGTTCGGAACAACTAAGGGGAACCATCCCCATTGACCCCCGCTGGAACGTCATACACGAGGATGGCTCAGCTTTTCCCTCTTCCGATCACCCGGTTCCCCTGGCTATCCGAACGGGTCAGCCGGTAAAGGATGTGGTGATGGGAATCTACCGGCCTGCCACCGAAGACAGGGTATGGCTGCTCGTTAACGCGGACCCCATTTTCGATGAACAAAAAAAGATCGTCAATGTTATCTGCTCCCTGGCCGATATAACCGAACAGCGAAAACTTTCCCAGCAACTGATCGAACAGGAGATCCAGAAACAAAAACTCATCACCCAGGCTACGATCGACGGGCAGGAAAAAGAGAGACTGGAAATAGGGAAGGAGCTGCATGATAATATCAACCAGCATCTCAACACGACAAGGCTTTACCTGGAAGTAGCGGGGGAAAAAGCAACCGGGGAAGTGCTGGAAATGATCAGCCTTGCGCATAAAAACCTCGCGGCCATCGTAGACGAGATCAGGCTGCTTTCTCAATCCCTCGTGCCCCCAACACTGGGTGATCTCGGCCTGGTGGAGTCCATTCAGGACCTTTGCGACTCGCTTCGAAGAACCCATTCATACAGGATCGAGTTCCGGCACCGCCAGTTTTCCGGCGAAGAGCTTCCCGGTAATATTAAACTGATGATCTTCCGGATCATCCAGGAACAGGTAAGCAATATCATCCGGCACGCGCAGGCAAGGACGATCCGGATCCGGTTACAGTCGGATGCCGAGAATATTGTATTCAGCGTGGCGGATGATGGGCAGGGCTTTGACCCTCAGCGGTATAAAAAGGGTATGGGGCTCAGTAATATCAGCAACAGGGCAAGTCTTTTTGGTGGCCGGGTGGAAATTAATGCCGCACCGGGACAGGGTTGCGCCGTAACCGTGACCATTCCGCTTACGGGTAACACCGGTGAATGAATTATGCAGTTGAAAAAAGATAATGGCGTACCTTTGCGCCCTGCATGAGCGACCCGATAAAACATGAATGCGGACTTGCATTCATCCGTTTAAGGAAACCCTTCTCTTATTATCAACAGCAGTATGGCACCGTGCTGTGGGGGCTTAACAAGCTGTACCTGCTGATGGAAAAACAGCATAACCGCGGCCAGGATGGCGCGGGTGTGGCCACCGTAAAGCTGAATGTGGAACCCGGTTACCCCTTTATGAACCGGATGCGCAGCAACGCACCTCAGGCGATCGCCGATATCTTTCACCGCATCCACGATGAGATCAATGAACTGGAAAAATATCATCCCGATATCAAAAGTCACCCGGGCCTGATGAAGGGCCATGTCAATTTCCTGGGGGAACTGCTGCTGGGTCATCTTCGTTACGGCACGCAGGGAAAGAACAAACTGGAATACTGCCATCCCTTTATCAACCGCGATACGATTCCCGCGCGTAACCTGGCCCTGGCCGGTAATTTCAATATTGTCAACTCCGATGAACTCTTTGCCCTGATCGGTAAGGAACCGCATGATACCGTTCGATTCAGCGACCTCGCAGCTATGATCGAACTCATGCATACGTTTCTTTGCAAGGAAGATGAATCATCACCCCAGCACATGGATATTAAAAAAGTGCTGCAGAAAACACTGCCCCTGCTTGACGGCGGTTTTCATGTGGGCGGCATCACCGGCAACGGGATAGGATTTGTGTTCAGGGATGCGCACGGTATCCGGCCTTCCTATTATTATATCAATGAGGAAGTGGTGGTGGCCGCCTCTGAAAGGGCTGCTATACGCACCACGTTCAATGTTGGTGAAAATGAAGTACAGGAACTGATGCCCGGCCAGGCACTCATCGTGAATGAAAAAGGGGAGATCGAAATAGCCCAGGTACTGGAACCTAAAGAACGGAAGGCCTGCAGTTTTGAACGCATCTATTTTTCCCGTGGCAGCGATGAAAAGATCTACCGCGAAAGGAAAGCGCTGGGCTATTACCTCAGCGAACAGGTGCTTCATACCATCAATCACGACCTGAAGAACACTATTTTCTCCTTTATTCCCAATACGGCC
>CAZEZE010000218.1:0-5096 GCA_964516445.1 uncultured Chitinophaga sp.
GTATTTTGACTTGAGGAGTACCGTTATGCCGACACCGGATTACAATGGTATTGTATGGAAACTGGAAAGCAAGAAAACCGGCACCAGCATTCAGTACAATAAAGTACTAGACAGCAGCGATCCGCCTAACCCGCCGGCCTTCTATTCATATAATGCACCTGTACAAATTGTAAAGACGGGTACCTACCAGGCATGGGCGTTGGAAAACGGACGACGCCCGGGTAATGCGATCACCCAAAAATTCATTTTATCAAAATCCACCGGCAAGAAAATATCCCTTGTTGCTGAGGCTTCCAAAAACTATCCCGGCGACGGGGCTTTTACCCTGGTGAACGGGATCCAGAATGAAAAGGGAATGTCCAGGACTAAAGAATTCCTGGGTTTCAACGGTACCGATTGCGAAGCCATTATCGATATGGGTGTAAAGACTGCGTTCCGAGAAGTGATCGTGAATAGTTTTACCCAGTTCAGCAGCTGGATCTACCCGCCGGCATCCACGGAATTTATGATCAGTGATGACGGTATTAATTTTAAGTACCCGGACATCGGAATTTTTGCAGATGTACAACCCGTTAACGGAAGAAAGACCCGGATGAGGAATTTACAGGACCAGGTGTACAGTGCGCGGTATATTAAAGTGATCATAAAAAATTACGGGAAGATACCTGCCGGTAATCCCGGTGCGGGAAATAAGGCGTGGTTGTTTGTGGATGAGATAGAAGTGAATTAAGACATGTTTGTTTCTCGCGGCGAACGCAGCGTTAAAGCGGCGCTGCGTTCGTTGCTCCGCTGCGCCCGCCGCGAGAAATAACTTTGCGTCTTTGCGAATCTTTAGCCTCTTTGCGTGAAACAGGCGAATCCCCGCAAAAACCCGCAAAAACCTTCACCCTTAATTTTTATCTTTACTGCTCAACCCAACACAATGGCCAAAAAAGCTGCTTCGATCGATCTCTCCGACAGTTTTGAAAAGATACCCGTAAAGATTTTCCCTACTCCCAAAGATGGTTCCGCCTTTGTTGCCAGGCAGGTGGCTGATTTTATCCGGGATAAACAAAGAAAGAAAGAAAAATGCGTGCTGGGGCTGGCCACCGGGTCCACGCCCAAATCGCTTTATGCCGAACTGGTGCGGATGCATAAGGAGGAGAAACTGAGTTTTAAGAACGTGGTCACTTTTAACCTCGACGAATATTACCCTATCGACAATAACGCACTCCAGAGTTATAACCGGTTCATGAAGAACCACCTCTTTGATCATATCGATATCAACCCGAAAAATATCCATATACCCAACGGGGAAATCAAAAAAGAGGATATCAAGGAACATTGCCGGCACTACGATAAAATGATAGAGAATGCAGGCGGGATCGACCTGCAGATTCTCGGTATAGGCAATAACGGTCATATCGGGTTCAATGAACCCGGTTCCGGGATCTATTCCAAGACCCGGCTGATCAACCTGGATAATTCTACCCGGTTGGCCAACTCGTATGAATTTGCGAATATCTCCCAGGTGCCAAGACTGGCACTCACCATGGGTATCAGTACGATCCTGCGTTCAAGGAAAATCATCCTCATGGCCTGGAGCAGTTCGAAGGCCCCTGTTATCAAAAAAGCGGTGGAAGACGAGGACAGCGAACATGTACCCGCCTCCCTCCTGCAGAACCATGATGATGTAACATTTGTGGTGGATGAAGCCGCCGCTTCAGAATTGACCCGCTTCAAATCGCCCTGGCTGACCGGCGATTGCGACTGGACACCCAAAATGATGAAAAAGGCTGTGGTGAACATGGCGCTGAAACTGAAAAAACCGGTGTTGAGTCTTACCAATACCGATTATAATGAATACGGCCTGAGCGACCTGCTCGTTGAGAAAGGCGATGCTTACGAGATCAACCTGCAGGTCTACTATATGCTGCGGGACTCCATCACCGGGTGGCCGGGTGGCAAACCCAATTCCGTCATTCCCGGTCACCCGGAAAGACCCACACCGCATCCCAAGAAGATCATCCTCTTCTCTCCTCACCCGGATGATGACATCATCAGCATGGGCGGCACTTTCCAGCGTTTGCACGAACAGGGACATGAGGTGCATGTGGCCTACCAGACCAGCGGCAACATCGCGGTGACCGATGAGTTTGTAACGCGCTTTCTTGATTTCGCGGTTGGTTTTGAAAAGATAGCCGGGATAGATACGCGTAAATCCAACCAGATCCTGGAAAATGCCCGGAAGTTCATGGCCCGGAAAAGATCGAACCAGGTGGATACGCCGGTCATCCGATCCATTAAAGGTTTGATCCGCCAGGGCGAAGCCAGGGCCACCTGCCGTTATGTGGGCATCCCTGAAATGAATATTCATTTTCAGAACCTTCCTTTCTATGAAACCGGTGCGATCGAAAAAAAGCCCATGAGTGAAAAGGATATTAAGATCACCATGGAACTTCTCCGCCAGGTACAACCGCAACAGGTTTTTTGCGCCGGCGATTTCGCCGACCCGCATGGTACCCATATCGTTTGTTTTAACGTGGTGCTGGAATCGCTGAAAAGGATCAGGGCGGCCGGTGACAGGTGGATCAATGATTGCTGGCTCTGGCTCTACAAAGGCGCCTGGCAGGAATGGAATATCGAAGAAATTGAAATGGCGATCCCCATGAGCCCCGACCAGGTGCTCAAAAAACGTTTTGGCATCTTTATCCACCAGTCGCAAAAAGACATGGTCCCCTTCCAGGGCAGCGACTCCAGGGAATTCTGGCAGCGGGCAGAGGAACGGAATGCCGCCACGGCGAATTTGTACGCGGAACTGGGATTAACGCATTATGCGGCGATGGAGGCGTTTGTGCGTTGGCATTATTAGAGAAAGCTCCAAGAACCAAAGAAACAAGATCCAAATAAGCACCAAATTCGTAATCCCAAAAAAGCCTCCGGTTTTTTTTATTTTAATTTTTCAACACATCTGCGTAAATGCCTGATTTGTAAAACATCGGAGAATATTTTTGATTTTGTTTTTATCACTTTTAATTTATTTGGTTCTTGTATCTTCGGTTCTTGGTTCTTTTTCCCCTAAACACTAACTTTAAGTAAAATCTAAAAAAATGGCATTTTTCAAATCCAGTAACCCCGTAATGCAGGAAAAGACATTCTCGGGAACAATTCTTGAAGGCATCGCTACCGGTGAAGAGATGACGATGAAAGGCACGATGAACAAGTTTGGCGTGCTGATCATGCTGATGCTGGCTTCCACCTTATTTGCCTGGAGCCAGTTCTACAAGGGCGGTGACCCCAAACCCCTGATGATGATCGGTGTGTTCGGCGGTATGGCACTTGCACTGGTCATGGCATTTAAAATGAAATGGGCCACTTTCCTCGCTCCTGCTTTCGCGATCCTCGAAGGTTTGTTCGTAGGCTCCATTTCCGCAATGTACAATTATGTTTACCCGGGTCTGCCCGTACAGGCGGTGGCACTGACGATGCTGGTAACCCTCGTCTTTTTTCTTATTTACCGTTACCGCATCATCAAAGTAACGGGTAAACTGCGCACCGTGATCGTTGTCGCCACTTCCGCCGTGATGCTGTTCTACCTGATCCAGTGGATGACCTATGCATTTACCGGGACCGCCATCGCTTCTTCCTTTACGAGTTCCAATACTCCGCTCAGTATCGGATTTTCCATCCTGATGGTGGCACTGGCCTCCTTTAACCTCCTGCTGAATTTCGACACGATTGAAAAAGGCGTGGAAGCAAGGGCCCCGAAATATATGGAGTGGTACTGCAGTTTCGGATTGCTGGTTACGATCGTTTGGTTGTACCTGGAGATCCTGCGCTTGCTTTCAAAATTCAAAGACTAAGAATTTTTTCCCGATACCTTAAAGCTTCTCCTTTGGAGAGGCTTTTTTTATGGCCCTGAGCCAACTCATTCCGTTTAATGACAGCGGTCACCATAGCTGGTCCTTCCATGCAGTAACTTGGAACATTCGCCATAGATCTGCGTGCGTATGTTGACCGTTTTGAAACCATATCTCCTCCTGAATTTATTTTTTCCTTTTCTGTTGCTCTCCTGTACCAACAGCGGCGGTAAGAACAATACAACAAAAACTGATACGATTCCGTCAAAAACCGTAATTGATACTATTATTCAATTACCACAAACAGATACCGCCGGGTATGATTTGAGGATGAAAGAACTAGCAAACGGGGACGCATCCGGGAAATGGCCTCCCCCGGGGGCATATCCCCGTGAAGGAGCGTTACTGCCATATAAGAGGATCGTAGCCTATTACGGAAATTTTTATTCCGCCCAGATGGGCATACTCGGGCAATACGGGCAGGATAAGGTGATCGACATGCTGAAAAAAGAAATTCAGAAATGGGAAAAAGCCGATACGCTGACCCCGGTGGTTCCTGCCATCCATTATATTGCTGTTACCGCACAGGCCCGTGCCGGCATGGATGGAAAATACAGGGCCCGCATGCCAGCGAGCCAGATCGATATTGCGGTAGCCATGGCTAAAAAGGTTGACGGAATTGTATTCCTTGACATCCAGGTTGGTTTAAGTACGCTGGAAAAAGAGATCCCGCTGCTGGAAGAATATTTAAAATTGCCGCAGGTGCATTTAGGTATCGATCCCGAATATTCCATGAAAAGCGGGGCCAGACCCGGATCATCGATCGGAACATTTGATGCCGCGGATATCAACTATGCTTCCGCATATCTCGCCGAACTGGTAAAGAAAAATAATTTACCGCCCAAGATCCTGGTGGTGCACCGCTTCACCGAAGGCATGGTCACCAACTACAAAAAGATCCTTACGCACCCCGAGGTACAGATCGTGATCGATATGGATGGATTTGGCTCGAAAGAAAAAAAGAAGAATACCTACTTCCATAGTATCTACCTGCAACCGGTACAGTTCACCGGTTTCAAACTTTTCTATAATAATGATGTCGTGAATGGTCAGCCTGTCATGGAGCCTTTTGAAGTTTTAAGATTGAAGCCAAGACCGGTTTATATTCAATACCAATAAAAAACCCCGGCCAAAGCCGGGGTAGTGATCCCGTCAGGATTCAAACCTGAAACCTTCTGATCCGTAGTCAGATGCTCT
>CAZEZE010000219.1:0-5096 GCA_964516445.1 uncultured Chitinophaga sp.
GGCAAGGAGGTCTGGCGTAAACAGGGGATCGTAAGCAAGGACGAATTGATGGCCCAATTGAAATAGGGATGTTCAGTTTACTGTTATGTTGAACCACATAGAAACATAGACACATAGAATAACACATAGGATTACTTACTATGTGTTGCCCTATGTTCCTACTGTGCCTATGTGGTAAATCTCTCTACCACTGATTTTCCCTAAATTGTAGTTTCCCTTATACAATTTCAGCATGAAAAGAAAATCATTCCTGCAAAGCACGGCCGCCGTCATAGGCGGTAGCCTGCTCCCCGCCTCTTCTTTTGCAGCAGAAACAGGTAAAAGACCGGTTCGCTTTGCGCATCTTACCGATATGCATGTAAAACCCGGACAAATTCCCGAAGCCGGTACGGCAAAAGCCCTGCAGCATGTGCAGCTATTGAATCAGCCTGTTGATTTCATTGTCAACGGAGGGGATGCGATTATGGATTCGCTGGAAGCTGATAAGCCTAAAACACAAACGCAATGGGACCTTTTCAAAAACATCCTGCAAAAAGAGAACAACCTGCCTGTTTATCATACGATCGGCAATCATGATGTGTGGGGCTGGTTCCTGAAGGAGAATAAACCCGACAATGACCGTCTGTATGGAAAAGTTTGGGTGGTTGAAACACTGGAGCTGAAGAATCGTTATTATAGTTTTGAAAAAGGAAAATGGCGTTTCATTGTACTCGACAGCACCCAGTTAAACCCGGCCGGTGGGTATATCGCCTTGCTCGATCCCGGGCAACTGGACTGGCTGCAGGAAGAACTCAACTCGGTGCCGGCCGATAAATTCATCTGCATTATATCCCATATCCCCATCCTTTCCATCTGCGCGGGACTTTTCTTCAATAAAACGGAAGCCAACGGTGATCTTATCGTGAAACGTAACCTGATGCATACGGATTTTCTCACCCTTAAAAAACTGTTCCTTTCCTACCCGAATATCCGCGCCTGCATCAGTGGTCATATTCACCTGCAGGAAGAACTGGAGTACCTTGGAATAAAATATTATTGTAACGGCGCCGTTTCGGGCAACTGGTGGAAAGGGGCTTTCCAGGAATTCGATCCCGCCTATGCCATCATGGAATTATTTGATGACGGCAGTTCCAGGAGAACCATGGTAAAATATCAGGTAAACTGAGTAGATTGTGTAAGTAATTTTCTTCATAACTCGACCCCGGATCAATTCAGTTCACTCAAAGTCTTTTAGAACTAATAAGAATAATACGGGAGGAATGAAGGATGGAAAATATGATTCTGCTTCGCAGAATGGTGCAAAGGAAATAGTGATGTATGAAGCATGAAGCAATAACAGAGAAGATCATCCATGCATTTTATAAAGTCTATAATACGCTTGGGTATGGATTTTTGGAAAAAGTTTACCAGAATGCCCTGTACATTGAATTAAGGGAGCTGGGGTTCAATGTCGAAAAAGAAAAAAAGGTACTTGTCCATTATTTCGGACATGTGGTTGGCGAATATAAAGCAGACCTTGTAGTCGAGAATGTCGTGGCAGTTGAACTTAAAACCGCTGAGACATTGGTTCTGGAAAATGAAAATCAATTAGTAAACTACCTGAAAGCAACCTTTTTTGAAGTGGGTTTATTGCTGAATTTCGGTAAAAGACCCCAGTTGAAACGCAAGATATTTGACAATGATAAAAAACCGATGCTCAGATGAAGCGCTTAAATTTCCTTTTATTTGTGAATTAGCACACAGATGACACGGGTGGGACGGATAAGGACGGATTGGATCCTGCTGCGCAGGATCGGGGATAATTACATAGGATCTGAAAATCTTAATATTTAAAATACATAAAGTCTGCTTATATCACAAATTCAAATGCCACGAAGAGGCACGAATCCGTCTTTATCCGTCCCACCCGTGTTATCCGTGTGCAAAAAAATGGCAATGAAATATCAAAACAAAAAAAGAACGATTGTAATTAAACCACAAATCCAAATGCCGCGAAGCGGTATGAATCCGTCTTCATCCGTCCAACCCGTGTCATCCGTGTGCAAAATTTCAACACCATGAATTACAGACCCTGTATATTATTTACTGCAGTTTTACTTTTTTCAATTAGCTGCCCTTTCGCCCAAATACCCCGCGTGGAGGTACTTACTTCAGGGAATGGTGTCAGCCTGCGTGGCCTGAGCGTCGTGAACGATAATGTTGTTTGGGTTAGCGGTAACAAAGGCACGGTTGGGCGAACCACTAACGGCGGAAAAACCTGGCAATGGCGGGTGGTTACCGGTTTTGAAAAAAAAGACTTCAGGGATATCGAGGCCTTCGACGCTTCTACGGCGATCATAATGAGCGTGGAAGAACCCGCCTATATCCTGAAAACCACGGATGCCGGCGAGTCCTGGACAGTGGTATACGAGAATAAAACAAAGGGCATGTTCCTCGACGCCATGGAATTCTGGAATGAACAGTCCGGCATTGTCATCGGCGACCCGATCGACGGCCGCTTCTTTATTACCCGCACATTCAACGGGGGCAACAGCTGGCAGGATATCCCCTTTGATAAAAGACCGGTGGCCGACAGCGGTGAAGCCTGCTTCGCGGCCAGCGGCACCAATATCCGGATACTGGATACGGATGAAGCGGTATTTGTAAGCGGTGGCCTGCGTTCAAGGCTGTTCACCAAAAATGAACCTACCCCGCTACCAATCGTACAGGGGAAAGAAACCACCGGCGCCAATTCCGTTGCCATATGGGATAATAAAAAATTGAAAGGGGGCAAAAAAATGATCGTGGTCGGGGGTGATTTCAGCGCCGATACGTCCCGTGTTAAAAATTGTTTTTACTCCAACGACGGAGGTCTTACCTGGAACGAACCGCTGGTATCGCCGCATGGGTACCGCAGTTGCGTGGAATACTACTCCAAGACCGAGGCCTTCGCCTGCGGCCTGAACGGTGTTGACCGCAGTATTGACGGCGGAAAGACCTGGGTATGGATCAGCAAGGAAGGTTTTCATGTTTGCCGGGCGTCTAAACTGGGTGGCGCGTTGTATTTCGCCGGTAGCAATGGTAAAGTCGGACGCATCATCTGGAAATGATCCCTGTTCATCAGTAAAACAAAGGGAATGTTTAAACGATTTTTTCAGCAACTCCGCTTTAAAAAGCTGGCCCGTCAACTGCGAAAACCAAGCGGTTCGGTGGGAAACAAAGTGGCATTTATGATGAATAAAGCCAATGAGTATCTCTATGATTTCACCCTGGAGACCATGGACCTGAAGGATAACGAAACGGTGCTGGAGATCGGTTTTGGCAACGGGATGTTCTTTGAAAAAGTTTTTTCCAAAGCCGCCAACCTGAAGATCACCGGGGTTGATTTTTCGGAGACCATGCTGCATGCTGCCAGGGAAAACAACCAGGCGGCGGTGAGCTCGGGCCGTCTCAGTTTACAGTTCGGTGACAGCGCTAACCTCTTATTCGAGGATCATCATTTTGACAAGGTCTTTTGCATTAATGTCGCCTATTTCTGGGACGACCCCTCCCTGCATTTGAAAGAAGTTCACCGGGTGCTTAAACCGGGAGGTAAATTCTACGCTACCGTACGCACAAAGGAAAGTATGGAGCATATGCCATTCACGCGCTATGGATTCAGAAAATATACCGAACAGGAATGGAAGGATTTACTGGCACAGAACAATTTTCTTTACGCCGGATCGGTCCTGCGGGATGATCCCCCCGATCCTATCGTTGAAACCGGTTATAGGTACCAGTCCGTTTGCTTTATAGCGGTAAAGAAATAAAAGGATCATAGATTATCCAGCAATTCCTGCACACTGGGCCTTTTTTTGTAATCGGTCTCAAAGAACCGGTAACGAATAGTGGATTCCTGGTCAATGATATATACGGCGGGCACCGGCAGGTATTTCCCGTTCTTTCCATTGTTCTTTTCGATATCCAGCCCCGCATTCTTATACCGGCTGATCGTGTTCTCCGGTACTTCAAATGCCACATCATAGGCTTTCATGATCTTCAGGTCCTCATCATGCAAAACTGAATATTCAGCCTTTGTATTCTCCGTTGTTTTGGCAATCCCCTCAGCTTTCTCCGGTGAAACAGCCAGCAGGGTGGCGCCTTTGTCTTTGATCAGCTGGAGAGAGTCCTGCAACCGGGCCAGCATTTTATTGCAATAGGGGCACCAGTTACCTCGGTAAAACACCAAAACCACTTTCCCTTTCTTCAGCAGGTCCTTCAGGCGGATCTCCGTACCGTTCTGGTCCTTTGCTTTGAAATCAGGGGCTTTGGAAGCGATGAACAAACCCTCCGGGGCCGATTGCCCGTTTGCCGTTAACAGTATCATCAAGCTGATTGCAATGGCAAGAAGTTTTTTCATATTCCTTTTTTCACTGACAAAAATACATACATTAAATAGCAATGCCTTTGATCCGTACGACCGATATCATAGGTAATCGTTAAAATGCAGGCACCCGCAAGATCAATTTTCCTTAATTTTGATGACCATTAAACACTAACCTAAATTCTTTCACATGCCCAGTCACGAAGACAAGTATATAACCAAATTATTATCCGGTTTTGGCGCCATCATTGCGGCGGTAATGGTGATCATGTTTGCCTGTTTTGAAAGAACCAAACATGATGACTGGTATTTTTGGGGCATCGTTGCATCCCTGCTCCTCTGTCTCGGGGTTTACCTGGTCAGTAGCGCCTTTGTACATAAAATGAAATCGGACCTGATCCGTAAACAGAAGATGCGTCACCAGCAGAAATCGTCTGATGTGGAATAAAAAAAGAAATGTGGCTCCTTTAAACCGGGTTCTTGCTGAACATAAAGTACACCGCCCCCAACAGCAATGAAAAACTCACGAAGTATCGCCAGTGAAAAGGCTCTTTCAGGTAAAAGACTGCAAATACGGCAAACACCACTAACGTGATCACTTCCTGGATCATCTTGAGCTGAAAACCCGAAAAACCCCGGGCAAATCCATGCCGGTTGGCGGGAACCATCAGGCAATACTCAAAAAAAGCAATACCCCAACTGATAAGGATAGCCTTCCACAACGGCCATCCCTCCTGTTTTAAATGATAATACC
>CAZEZE010000220.1:0-5086 GCA_964516445.1 uncultured Chitinophaga sp.
CGATCCGTACCGGTGAAACCGTTGAGAATGTCGTAATGGGGATTTTAAGACCCTCTACAAATGACCGGGTATGGCTATCGGTGAATGCTGACCCCCTGCATGACAACCATGGAAATGTACAGGAAGTGATTTGCAGCTTTAATGACATTACTGCTGGGAAAGTTGCAGAGGAAAAATTAACATGGTTGTACAAGAACCTGGAAATGCGGGCCTATGAGCTGGCTAACACCCACGCCGACCTGGAAAAATTTGTTTACGCTGCCACTCATGATCTGCAGGAGCCGCTACGGCTCATAGGCAGTTTTGTGCAGTTACTCAAAAAGAAATATGAAGATCAGCTGGATGAGCAGGCTACGGAGTATATCAACTATGCTGTTGAAGGAGCCAACCGGATGAAAAAACTAATACTTGACCTGCTTGCGTATTCAAAATTCAGCAGTCATAGAGAGACACACGCTGTCACCGATATGAATCATGTACTTAAAAAAGTATCCGGTTCCCTTTCGAAGCGGCTGGAAGAGACGAAGGCCCGCCTTATCATTCACCCGCTTCCGGTAGTAGTGGTGGATCCGGAATTGATTACCCAGCTTTTTGAAAACCTGCTGGACAATGCCCTGAAATACCGGGGAGACAGCACCCCCGTCATCCAGATTAACTACCGGGAAGATATTGATAAGTTCGTATTCAGTGTTTGTGACAATGGCATCGGAATTGACGCCGGCTATTCTGATAAAATATTCCACCTCTTCCAGCGGCTTCATCAAAGCGGTACTTATGAAGGAACCGGTGTAGGACTGGCTATTTGCCAGAAAATAGTGCGGCTGCACCACGGTTCAATCTGGGTTGACTCCGTACCCGGCTCGGGCAGCACTTTTTATTTCAGTATCCCGAAGGTAAAAACAGCAGTATATGAAAAATTATAAAAAACAGATACTGTTGTTTCTCTGTATTTCTCTGGTCATTGTTATCGGGAGCTTTTCAATATTGTTCACCAATTTTCGTAAACAGGTAAAACTGCAGAAGGAAGTACTCCGGATAGAAAAAAACCTGATACAGACGGATTCCCTGGCCAATAACCTGCTGCAGATAGAGTCGGATAAACGGGGCTTCCAGCTCACTTCGGATCTTAATTTCCTGAAGAATTTTTACCAGATCAAAACCCGCAGTTACCGGAACATAGAAACTTTAAAAGGAGCTACGACAGACCCCAACGCAGGAGATATTATTGCGCTGGTTGACACACTGATAAGGCAGCAGATCGGGAATTTGGACAGCGGGATTGTTGTGTTCGTTACGCAAGGCCGGGATGCCGCGGCTGAATTCATGCAATTGAAAAGTAAAAAGCTGACAGGTGAATTGCTCGGTCAACAGCTCTTTCTTTTAAAAAATAACTACCTGCAACAACTGGAAATCATTACTTCCGGCATTAACAGGAGGACCACCCACAATTTAGGAGGGCTTCTGGCATTGGTGCTCATTTTCATTTTACTGATGCTGGTTGCGGCCAGCACTTTCAGAAGAGCCCAGCAAAAAATCATTAAGAATCATTTGAAGTTCAAAGAGGCGCAGCGTATTGCCCGGATTGGCAGCTGGGAATGGGACATTGCTACCGGCAAACTTAAGTGGAGCCAGGAACAGTTCAGGATTTTTGGCCAGGACAGGAAAACATTTGATCTCACCTGCGAGGGTTACCTGGCACACCTGTCAGAGGAAGAACAGAAAAGGACAAGTTCACTTATTGCCGGAGCACTCGAAGGAAAAACGTCTTTTTCCGTGGAGCATGAAATCCTACGAAAGGATGGAACAAGGCTGATGGTATTTGAGCAAGGTTCGGTAATATATGACGAGAAAGGTAAACCAGCCGGCATATTCGGCACCACGCAGGATATTTCGGAAAGGAAAAAGGCGGAAGCGGAACTCCGGGCAGCACAACAGAAATTCCAGGCCATTTTTGATAACACGGCAGATGGCATCTACCAGAGTACGATGGATGGCAGGTTTATCATGGCAAATCCTTCGATGGCAAAAATTTTCGGGTATGATTCACCTGAAGAACTGATCCGTTCAGTAACAAATATAAGCAGCCAGATCTATGCAGAACCTGCTGACAGGGAGCGCATGGCAGAGCTGATCAGCAGCCAGGGGCATATCGAGAATTATGAGCTGCAGGTAGTGACAAAAGACAAATCGTATATCTGGGTAAGTGCGAATATCCGGATTGTCAGGGATGAAAATGGCGGGTTCAGTTATTTTGAAGGAACTCTTGAAGATATTTCAGAGCGGAAAAAGGCGGAAGAGGAAATTTTGCAGCTGAATAAAAACCTGGAACAGTTCGCCAACATCACGGCGCATGATTTGCAGGAGCCGATACGCATGGTCAGCGGCTTTTTAGGTTTGCTGGATAAAAAGTATGCCAGCGTGATTGATGCACAGGGGAAATCATATATCGACAGGGCCAAGGACGGCGCCGACAGGATGAGCATCCTGATTAGGGATTTGCTGGAGTTTTCCCGTTCAGCCAATAAAATGGCCAAAAAGGAACCGGTCGATCTTCGCTATGTGCTGGAGCTCGTGCACAAGGATATGGGAATTGTCATGGAGGATACATCGGCAAACCTTTTTATACCCAATTCACTTCCGGTGGTTGAGGGTACTCAAAGTGCATTGTACCGTTTATTCCTGAACCTGGTTAGTAATGGGATCAAGTTCAGAAAAAAGGATACAGCCCCTGAAGTAAATATCAGTATGCTGGAGTCGGCTGACAGCTGGGAATTCACCGTGCAGGATAACGGAATTGGGGTTATGGAAAAGGATCAGCCGAAATTATTCCATGCATTTCAGCGGTTGCACCGGAAGGAGGAGTACCCCGGAACAGGCCTGGGGCTTGTGACCTGTAAAAAAATTGTGGAAACGCACGGTGGAAGAATTTGGATGACATCCGAATATGGTAAAGGAACCGGTTTTCATTTCACCCTGCCAAAGATGAGGGCATAAATCAAATTTATGAAACAGACGGTACTGCAAAACGACCCATACATGGATCTTAATCAGGTGCCCCGGCAAGACGGCGACGACGCCGCAATGCTGAGGGATAAACTGTCAGCACTTACAAAAGAAATGAACCAGTTCGCCTACATTATAACGCATGACTTGCAGGCACCATTGCGTATGGTCACTGGATTTCTCGAACTTCTAGAAAAAAAGTATGCAGATAAACTGGATACAGGGGCGAAACAGTACATCGACTATGCTGTAAAAGGATCGGTGAAGATGAGAAACCTGATTTTTGATCTGCTTGAATATTCAAGGTTGAGCACAGTGGTACATGAGTTCGGGGACATAGACCTGGGCGATGTGCTGAAGGACGCAATGGAAAAACTGGAAACGGATATCCGGCAAACATCCGCTGTAATTAATACCGGTGATCTGCCGGTTGTGAAAGGGGCCAAAAAATTAGTCGAACTGTTGCTGAAGCATTTACTGGATAATGCCATTAAATTCCGGGGAGAGGCACCTCCGCTGATCAATATCCGGGCTGTAAAGGAGAACCGTACCTGGAAAATCTGTATCAGCGATAATGGATTGGGTTTTGATCCCGCTTTTTCGGAAAAAATATTTATCATCTTCAGACGCCTGCAGACCGATGAAGTGAAATATCCCGGAACCGGCACAGGCCTTGCAATTTGTAAGAAAATAACGGAGTTGCATGGAGGTACGATCGGGGTAGAGTCAGAACCCGGTAAGGGCAGTACGTTCTGTTTTTCCCTGCCTGCTTCCTGAAAACATTTGTATCATCCAAAAATAAATCACTATGAAAGAAGTACACATTTTGCTGGTAGAAGACAATGAGGGCGACATTATTTTAACAACGGAAGCCTTCAAGGACATGCAGCTCGAAAACACTATCTCAGTGGTTCGGGACGGGGAAGAGGCACTCCGCTTCCTGAAGAAACAGGGAGAGTACACCGATGTTCCCACGCCTCAGCTTGTACTGATGGATATTAACCTTCCCGGGATCGACGGCAAGCAAATACTGGAGATTATCAAAAAGGACGAAGAACTGCGGGATATACCCGTAGTTATGCTTACCTGCTCCGACAAGGAAGCCGATATCAGCGACTGCTACGACAAGCAGGTGAATTGGTATATCACCAAACCGATCGATTATGACAAATACACGAAAGTGATGCATGAGATCGAGGCATTCTATGTATCATTTGTTCCCTATCACAAGGAGGCCAAATAATGGCGGGAACAGGCTGGCTGGAGTAATAATAATTTTCCGGAATTAATTAAATCGAATTGTATGAATGAAGTGCAAATTTTACTGGTAGAAGACAACGAAGGGGATATTTTGCTGACATTGGAGGCTTTCAAGGAATTAAAAGTGAACAACAGCGTTGCCGTTGTAAAAGATGGCGCAGAGGCCATTGAGTTCCTGAAAAGGGAAGGTCAGTATGCCGGCAGCGTGATGCCCCACCTGATACTGCTTGACATCAACATGCCCAGGCTCAACGGGATTGAAGTACTCGAATTCATCAAAGGGGATGAGAGGCTTAAAAAGATCCCGGTGGTAATGCTCACCACTTCTTCTTCAGAGGCTGACATCGCGGAATGTTATGCAAAATCAGCCAATTGTTTTGTAACCAAACCGCTTGAGTTCAGTAAATTTCTTGCCGTGATACAAAGTATTGAGGCTTTCTGGTTCAATGTGGCACAGTTGCCAAAAACAGCAGCCTGAAGGAGTAGGAATTTCTTCTTACCCGGATCAGAGGAAATACTTACTGGCGAATATTAACTGGTATATAGCAGATTTCCTATTCAATAATTTCGTTTTTTACCTGTAGGTGCATTTCTGCGAATGTGGAAAATGCGCTTTTGATCCAATCCTTGTTAAAAACCGGTCATGACCACCCCGTCCCTCAGTAATTACAGTATCTACATCCGGCTGGATGAACAAACGGTACATGACTACTTCAACCAGCACGATCCTGCACCATTATATAAGCGTCAGCTGGATCATGAATTCGAACAATACATCAACAATTACCTTCTTACTTCCAGGCGTGATGCGGTAATTAAATAC
>CAZEZE010000221.1:0-5072 GCA_964516445.1 uncultured Chitinophaga sp.
AGGGGTCGCTGGTTCGAATCCAGTCTGCCCGACATTGCCCGCCATAGCTTTAGCGACGGCGGGCTTTATTTTATATTAAGTAAAGAATGTACGCAGTTTTCACCTCTCAGTAACGACCTTTTTTAAAAAAAGAGTCTCTTACCCTTTGATCATTTTCTTGAGCTTGCTTTTCAGTGTATCTGTGGCTCTTTTCTTAATGGTATCTTTCACCGTCTCAATACGAAGGTTAGTTGTGTCAATCCCTTTATCCGCCAGTTTTTCCTTGGCCTTATCCTCCACCTGTTTTTTTATAGCTTCCAGTGAGTCCCTGGTTTTCTTGGTGGCGCTGTCCAGTTTGGCCTTTACAAAATCAACGGCCTGTTTTTCCACTTCCTTGATGGCATCACCGGCCATTTTTTCCAGGTTTACAGATATGGAGGGATTGCTGACCGTGCCGGTCACTTTCAGGCTCAGGTTCACGGTTTCGCTGGTTTTGACCGGAATACCCTTTGCGATCGCTTTTGTGGTAAGGTCGTTGATAAGATTATTCCCTTTTGTTCCCATGGCCGACCGGGGCAGTTTCATTTTAATGCCATAGTCCATGGATTGATCAAATCCATGAAAGCCCGCGATCTCCATCTCGATATCACTGACCTTTACGGTAAATGGCCTGACCATAACTTTCCCGTTGGAGAATTCAATGTAGTTTTTAATGTCCTTTATGCTGATTGATTTGAGCCGGTCGATATCGAGCAGGGCCGCGATCTTTTCGAGAGGCGCGAATTTGGCCAACACCCCCTGCAACAGCAAAAGGTTCCCTTTACCCGAAAGACTGTTCAGGATGGGCATCATCGTACCGTCGAGATTACCCGTCATGGAAAGCTGCGATTGCAGTTTCCCCGAAAGGAATTTACCAACAGGCATCAGGAATTGCATGGTATTATATGCGTAGAACGCTTTCTGTACATCCATATCTTTTATATCATAACTCAGGCTGATATCAGGCTTTTCCTTGCTGATCAGGGTGGAATAAGATCCGTTGATCAGGATATTTCCATCCAGCGCATTTGCTTTAATATTCCGGAAGGTTAGTTTTTCATCACTGACCACTATTGCGCCGCTGATATTAGTGTAATCAACTTTGTCGTAACGGGCTTTGTTCACAGCGGCTTGAATATCGAAACTGATACCTGCAGGAACCAGGAATGGTCCTCCGTCTGAAGCAGGGGTTGCGGTACTCGCAGAATCAGATCCGGCGGCTCCCGTCCAGTCATTAAGGTTCATATTATCGGCCGTTGCATGGAGGTTGCCGGTGAGCGGTTGGCCTTCGGCCAGGTAGCCTAAAAGGTTATCCAGGGTGCCGCCGGCCGTGATATTGGTACCGAGGTATTTTGCTGCAAAATTGCTGAGGGTTATATTCTTTTCGTTGAATTGTAATGAAGATGAGCTAATGCTGATGCCGGAAGGATAGTCGGTTGACCGGTAGCTTACGTTAGCCAGATCGGCCCTGCCGCTAAGTTTAATTTTATCATACCCTTCATTGTTTAGTGCCGTTTTGCTGCCGCTGAATCCCATATCGGTATCCAGTGATCCGCTCAGCGAAGAACCCTGAGGAAAAGATAGGAATTGCTTCAGGTGATCAAGCGTAACCCGTCCTTTGGCATGGCCGGTAAAATTCACCGTTGAAACAGGGTTCTGTATTTGCAGTGTAAAATCGATGGGATCGTTGCCCAGTTCCAGGTGCGCCTGCTCAATATCAATGACCGTTTTATCGGCAATACCGCCTGTATTGATCAACGTGGCTTTTATATTTCCATTCTGAACCGGTTGCGGAAAATCATTGGCCGAATAGTAAAGGTTCCGGATGTCAAAGAAACCTCCTGCACTGAAAGGTCCGGTTTGCTGTTGCAGGGCCTTCAACGGGCCTTTTACAAAAGCATCTGCCCATACCAGTCCGCCCATATTCGTACCGGCATCCAGTTTGATAAATTTTGATAATTGAGAGAGGTCTAATTTACCCTTGGCCGCTGCATCTATATACTGAACTGTTTGGGGATTTTTGTAATGGAAATGAAAATCGAATGGTTGTTTGTCAAATTCAAGATGACCATTGGGTATATTGATGACTGCGTTATCGGGTTGCCCGTCAGGATTGGAAAGATGAAGGTTTAGCTGGATATTGCGTACCGGCTTCGGTAGATCAGGGTATTGGAATGAACCGTTCTTCACCCGCAATTTGATGTCATAGGCGGGCGTTCGCTCCGGTGAATAAATACCTTTCACAAACCCGCTGAACGAAGCTTCCCCGCTGGTTTTTATCTTGTTAAATTCCTTTTTATAGATAGCCGGCACCATAGAAAGGATGTTTTTGAATGTATTGGCAGGGGAGCTGAATTTAAGATCCATATCATAGGACCCGCCATTGATCATCCGGACATATCCTTCCGCAGAAAGTTGGAGGGCGTTGACCAATATGTCATCCGTCTTAAAAGTATAGGTATTTGTTTTATTGTCGATCTTAATTTCCGCATCCAGGTCGGTTACAGTATTCAGGAGATAGGGTATATCATCCACGATCAATGTTGCCGAAGCAGCACGTGTGGAACTGGAAAGTATGAACTGATCAGCTGTGAGATCGCCGCTTCCGCTGTGGTTGAGGCCCTTTAATTCTGTGTAGGTACCGGACATCTTATCCTCGTATAAAAGATAGCCCTCCCTGATGCTGTAGTCTTTTAATGATATTTTAAAACGCGAAGCAGAGGTGTCTGCCAGGCCGCTTGTGTCGGATGATGACCTGGCAATATTCCAGTTGTTCTTACCGAGTTTATCTACCAGCAAGTGTATCCGTGGTGATCTCATATAGAATCCGTGAACTTTTATATCCTTTCCTCTCAATACACTGAAGAGCCCGGCGGTAATATCAACATTCTCTGCAGCGAGCAGGGTGTCTTTAGCAAAAGAAGTTTTCCCGGTGATCTGAATGCCTTTTATACGGATCGTAACTTTCGGGAAATGACGAAAAAGTGAAAGGTGTACATCCCTGAAATCAATGTGAGCGTTCAATTGTTTGTTGATCTCCCTTTTTACAAGTGACTGCACCTGTTTTTTGAAGACAACGGGAATGGTAAACGCCAGTATAATCAATACCAGTAAGGTTAAACCGGTAATCTTCAGGATCTTTTTCATAATTCATTGGCTTAAGGTCGGGAGGGATTAAATCAAAAATGAAGCCAACCGCGAAAAGAATATATTCACAACTGCTGTCAATGATCATTCAGTGGTAAGCCTCTTTTCTGGAACTCGATCCAGTTGAGATATTCCGGGGCCACCCGGTGTTCTTCCATGGTGATGCAGTTATCGACGGGGCAAACGAGTTTGCACAGGTTACAACCTACGCATTCTTTTTCAATCACCGTGTATTTGTTATAGGGTTTGCCGTACTCCAGTTGAATGGACTGGTGCGATGTATCCTCGCAGGCGATATAACATAACCCGCAGTGAATGCATTTGTCCTGGTTAATTTTAGCAATATGATGGTAATTTATGTCCAGGTCCTCCCAGTGTGTGATGGCGGATACGGATCTCCCGATAAAATCATCAAGTGTCTTAAATCCTTTTTCATCCATCCAGTTCTTCAATCCTTCGCAGAGGTCTTCAATGATGCGAAATCCATATTTCATGGCGGCAGTGCATACCTGTACATTACTCGCGCCCAAAAGCAAAAATTCAACCGCATCTTTCCAGGTACTGATCCCGCCAATACCGCTGACCGGAACTGTTTTTGTCAGATCATCCTGCGCGATAGTGGTCAGCATTTTCAACGCGATGGGTTTTACGGCCGGTCCGCAATATCCCCCAAATACGGATTTGCCTGCAACATATGGATTAGGAACCAGTGTATCAAGATCAATGCCGGTCACTGATTGTATCGTATTGATCAGGGAAAGCGCATTGGTCCCGGCTTTTACTACCGATCGACCGGTAGGAACGACAGAATGAACATTCGGAGTTAGTTTGGTTATAACGGGGATCGTGGCGACTTCCATGACCCATTCCACTACCATGCAAGCGATCTCAGGGTCCTGCCCGACAGCAGCGCCCATGCCCCGTTCCGTCATTCCATGAGGGCATCCGAAATTTAATTCGAGCCCGTGCGCACCGGTATCCTCCACTTTTTTGATCAGTTCATGCCAGCTTTTCTTATCGTTATCAGCCATCAGGGAGACGATCATGGCCCGGTCGGGGAAGAGCTTTACACATTCAGCGATCTCCTTTAAGTTAATATCCAGCGGCCGGTCACTGATCAGTTCAATATTGTTAAATCCCATCACCCGTTGCCCACCAAAATCCACGGCTGAATACCGGGATGAAACATTCTTCACCTGGCTTCCCAGTGTTTTCCATACCACACCGCCCCAGCCGGCCTCGAATGCGCGCAGTACATTGTATTTCTTATCCGTAGGAGGGGCGCTTGCCAGCCAGTAGGGGTTGGGTGATTTTATGCCTAAGAAAGAGGAAGAAATGTCTGCCATATCGTTAAGTCTTTAAAAGAAATGCTCAATACTCAACAATCAATTTTCAATGCTCATTTATAGCGGTCCACTTGAATATTGAACATTGATTATTGAATATTTTTTCTTCACACAACAGCCAAATAGTCCAATATCGCTTTTGCCCCGTCTTTACCCGCCTGCACCGCATCCACCACCTCCTTCCCTCCATTCACCGCGTCACCTCCGGCAAATACGCCCTTATTACTGGTTGCGCAATTCGCATCAATGGTCAATTTTCCGTTTAAATTATCCAGTTTATATTTCTTTACGATTTTTTCAAACGGAACCTGCCCGGTGGCTTTGATCACCATGTCAACATCCAATGTGAATGTTTTCCCGGTATCAACAGGGGAGCGGCGTCCACTTGCATCCGGTTCACCCAATTTCATTACACTGCATACGAGTTGCCTGACCTTCCCCTGTGAACCTTTCACTTTTTTGGGTGCCGCCAGCCAGATGATCTCGCAGCCATCCAGTTTTGCAATATCCAGTTCCACATCTGTGCAGGGTTTCTCCGCTTCAGACCTCCTGTAAACAAGG
>CAZEZE010000222.1:0-5047 GCA_964516445.1 uncultured Chitinophaga sp.
AACATGTTCCTCCGCTGGATGGTAAGGAAGGATGATAATGGCGTCGATTTCGGTATCTGGAAGAATATTTCCCCCGCGCAACTGATCTGTCCCATCGATCTGCACGTGGCAAGGGTAGCCCGGCAGCTGGGAATATTAAAAAGAAAACAAACCGACTGGCTGGCGGCTCTGGAGCTAACGGATTACTTACGAACTTTGGATAAGCAGGACCCGGTGAAATACGATTTTGCCTTATTTGGCTCAGGTGTCATGGAAAAAAATAAGTAAGATGTCAAGAACAAACCCTGAACTGGTTCCCGCGATCAACCAGTCGCTGGAAATAAACATACCGGAAAACACCGGGCTGGAAGAACTGCGGGAAAAACTTTCCGCATATATCAACAACCTGGTCAATCATGATTTTGAGAAACTGGTCTTCCTTTTATACCGCATCGATGTGGATGAGGCAAGAATGAGAGCCTTACTGGCACATAAAGAAGGTGAAGATGCCCCCCGCCTTATCGCGGACCTGATCATTGAGCGGCAACTGCAGAAAATTCAATCCCGCCGGCATTTCAGTCAGCGGGATAAGAATATTGATGAAGAAGAGAAATGGTAAAAGCGAAGACTGAGGATTAAAGACTGAAAGCTACCGCTACTCTCAATGTCATCCCTCGTGCCCCGGGATAAAGGGATTATTCAACTGCTTAATGGCAAACGGCAAGACTGCCGACTGTGGACTGCCGATGATTACTGCCTCACTTCTTCCTCTCAAACATCAGCTCCTGCACTTTCTCCTTGTCCTCTTTCTCTCTCTTCAGGTCGAACATAGTGCCAAATACATGGTCCCAGATGGTAGAACTTACGCCATAACCGTTATGCTCATTCTTGTAATGATGCAGGTGATGGTTCCTCCACAAAGGTTTCATCCATTTGAAGGGTGGATTCCAGGCATGAATGGCATAATGCATGGTACCATACATCAGGTAGCCCAGCAGAAAGCCCGGAAAGAACATGAAAGTATAGCTGCCCATAACCAGGTACATCAGCCCGAATATGGAAGAAGAAATGATGAGGCTGGGTACGGGCGGCATGAAGAGTCGCTGCCGGTCCCGGGGATAGTGATGGTGATTGCCATGCAGGGTATATACAAACTTGGTGGCGCCCGGCGTTTTGGGGACCCAGTGAAAAATATACCGGTGAGCGATGTATTCAAAGAATGTCCAGAAGAACATCCCCGCAAAAAATACAAGGAGGATCCTCCCGGTACTGTAATTATATCTTGTGGCCGCGGTATAAATGATAAAACTGAGGATGGGGATATACATGCCCCAGATCACCAAGGGGTTAGCCTTGGTCAGCGCTTCCAGGAAATCATTCTTGAATAACCGGGCCTGGCCTTTATTATGGATCTTTTCGAAATGCATGGCGCAAAGATAAGGAAGGTGAATGGTCAATCGTGAATGGTGAATGAGGGTTATTGGCGCCTGGCTCACATGATTTTAATCAGTCGCAAGCAGTTCATCAACCCGCTGAAAATGATAGCCTTTTGCTTTAAGATATTTTAACAATTCGGGCAGACGATCATAGAACTTATCTGTCCGACGGGGGTCGGTGCCGATGTGCATCAAGAGGATGAACCCGTTCAGCCCGGCAGGCCGGCTTTGTTCATAATTAATAATGGTATTGAAAATGGTCTCGCTGCTGCGATAATTTTTATCCGCCGGGATTGTATAATCGGCATGACTGATCGTTCCGGGGGTGTAATTGACCAGTTGAAAGCCCGATTGCTTTGTCCAGGCAGCTATACTGTCGTTGTACCATTCGTAGGGAGGTAAAAAGTAAGGGGCCATTTCTTCCCTGATCCCGAAACGGCTCATCATACTGTAGTTACGCAGCAGGTCGTTTTTGAATTCCTCTTTTGTCACCAGCAGGCTGTCTCTTTTATTCCAGTCGCAATACAGTAAATGTTTATCCGAATGCGGGGCGATATAATTCCCGCCGTTCTTCAGCTCCGTTATAATTTTTGTAAATGCGGGGTTCCGGAAAAAATCTCCGGTGAAAAAGAACGAGGCCTTTGCTTTTTCCTGCCGTAATGTTTGATGGATAAAAACCCCTCCATCAGCGAATTCATGCCCGGTGAATACCAGCGCGATATTTTTCTTTGTGCTGTCGCCGCGGATGATGGCGCCGTGGTACCTGCTTAGGCCCCCGCTTAAAGCGGGGGTTAAAACTTTTTTGGCCGGCTTTCTGCCTCCTTCGCAGCAAGCAGGTAGATCAGTGAGGCCGTCCCGTCCATGGTGGGTTCGTTGGTGCTGTAGTCGCCGTAATCATCATGATAGACGGCCAGATCGCTCTGGAACCCGTTATACTCATCGGGTTCAAATAAGTTTATTCCGATCAGTCCGTTATAAATACTGGTATAGACCGGGCCATCCACCAGTCCGCCGTCGATCGGGTATTTTTTAATGTGCGTGAACGCAGAATGCGGATCCGCCGGGGTATCGCCCCATGACGGCAATCCGTAAACCATGGAAGTGCCCCAGGGATTGCAACCAAACAGCCAGTCGAAATTGGCCTGCTCCAATTCTGAAAATTGTTTATCGCCTGTCAGTTCCCGGTACCAGTAACACTGAATAGCAAAAGCAGTAGTGAGGTTATTGCTGCACCAGATAAAAGGAATACCCCGGTAAAAGGCATTCTGGCTGGCTTTGTTCCAGACCAGGCGGATACCTTCTTTAAAATACCCGATGATACTATCCGTGTTTTTCGGAAAATTATAAACGAATCCCTTTTCATATCCCGCTTCACGGGTTGGTAAATTTTTTTGTTTCTTTAACTGAACTGCCAGTTCGTAATGCCCGATATTAATGAATGGATACCATTGGTAATGTTTGGCGGTATCGGCTCCCAGCCAGGGTGTTATCTTTTCCTGTTTGGCATAATTGACAGCCTGTGCCAGGTAAAACCCATTATCCCCGCTGCCTCTATTATTATTCAGCATCGTATGAATAGAAACGGCAGCCAGTTCCATATCATCGGTCCAGTTATCTTCCGCGTAGATATAAGGTGATCTGACGGAAACGGTCTGCGTTACACCCCGCTTTTTCAACCCGAACGTATACGCTGAAAGTGCTTTGTCATAATAGGATCGCCGGCTATCTATCTTTTTGAAAACACTGTCGTTATGGAAAAGATATTGCGCCAGTGCAAATACGCCGGCGAATTTACCGGCAGTTGAGGAAGTACCCGTTGTGTTATTCATGAATTTTCCCCGCTGTTGCGGCTCGCCGTTAATAAAGTAAACCGGGCGTTCAAAGCCTCTTCCATATTGTGTATCCTGTGCCGGCATCCGCATATTGATATGATCCCGGTCATCAGCGATCTGGTTGAACATCCGGTCAGGACGGGGATGCATTTTCAATAACCAGTCCAGTCCCCATTTGGCTTCATCCAGCACATCCGCCATCCCGTTCTTTCCGTCCAGGCCGTTAGCTTGTTTTTCATCACCGAATACAGCCGGGAAATCCCTGTAGGCCGCGAGCAAATGATACGTTGCATTTGCCGATGTGCTGCTGTACTGCAGGTAATCGGAAGCATCATGCCAGCCACCTACCACATCGATCCGGGTACTGTCGGCGATACCTGCTTTTTCCCCGTACAGCACATATCCGTCATGCGTATGACAACTGTCCTTCAAATAAGGATTGAACCCGGTTCGCTGCTGCCGCATATAACGCAGGCAAAAATCAGCGGCGCCTTTGTAAACATCATTCCCGATCTCAAACTCAGGGGATCGCACAGCCCCCGCCTGCAGGTAATAACGCCCGGGTTTATTGTAGGCGGAAAAATTAAGGCGATACGTTTCCCTGAAGGGGCCATAGGCCCCAAAAGGTTTGCCGGCTTTACCGGTGGCAACGGTTTTTTTTGATTGGGCCTCGACCAACTGCCAGCTGCCAGGTGCCGGCTGTTCTTTACTGCACCAGACAGCAACCTTCACCCCGGCAGGTGTATAGCCTAGCTGGTTGATGCGTATCCATGCTTCGGGTTCTTCTTGGGGTAAAAAAGCCAGTATGGGCAACACGAACAGGGCAAGCCATTTTTTCATTCCCCCAATTTACAAACAACCTCTTTAACTTAGCGGCCTCAATTGAATAAATGTATGAAGCTTGTCACTTATCTGAAAGAAGAAAGGGAACAACTCGGCGTACTGATCAATGACCTGATCTATGATATGGATGTGCTGCACCCTGACCTGCCCAACAGTATGAATCTTTTGCTGAATTACTGGGAAGACTATTTCCCGGTGGCACAGGCCGGTGAGATCCTGCTGCGGGAGGGAACAAGGACAAGCAATAAAGCAGTGCCGTTAAACGAAGTGCAATTGATGGCGCCGGTACCCTTTCCTACCAGTTGTCGCGATGGTTATGCCTTCCGCCAGCATGTAGCGGCGGCCCGCCGTAACCGTAAAGTGGATATGATCCCCGAATTTGACCAGTACCCGATTTTCTATTTCACGAACCACCATAGCATACAGGGCCCCGGACCCGTTAGCTGCATGCCCGATCATTTTGAGAAACTGGATTTTGAACTGGAGGCGGCGATCGTTATCTGCAAGCATGGCAGAAATATAAAAGCGGAGGAAGCGGATGAATATATCGGCGGACTGATGATCATGAATGATCTCAGTGCCAGAAGACTGCAGATGGAAGAGATGCTGCTGAACCTGGGCCCTGCCAAGGGCAAGGATTTTTCAACCGTTATTGGTCCCTGGCTGGTGACACCGGATGAACTCAGGGCAGCGGAAATTCCTGCCAAAGAAAACCATACCGGCAAAAGATGGAACCTGCGTATGCAGTGCCGGGTGAACGGCAAACAGGTTAGCGAAGGAAACCTCGGTGATATGGACTGGACCTTTGCCGAGATCATTGAACGGGCCTCCTATGGCGTTGACCTTTACCCCGGCGATGTAATCGGTAGCGGAACTGTAGGCACCGGTTGTTTCCTCGAACTGAACGGAACAGGGAAACTGAATGATCCCAACTATGCTGAACAATGGCTGCAGGCA
>CAZEZE010000223.1:0-5045 GCA_964516445.1 uncultured Chitinophaga sp.
AAAGCCAGGAAAGAATGCTCCTGGTAGCCCAGCAGGGAAGAGAAGAGGAAGTTAAGAAAGTTTTTGAGAAATGGGACCTGCCCTGTTCCGTGATTGGGGAAGTGACTGATGACGGCCTGCTGAATTTTTATATGGAAGGCGTGCTGGAAGCTTCTATCCCGGCCCATGAACTGGTGCTTGGTGGCGGGGCCCCCCAATACGACAGGGAATATAAAGAACCGAAATACCTGGCCCGAATCAGCGCGTTTGATCCCGGTTCCGTATCAGTACCGGGTGACCTGAAAGCGGTTGCGGAACTAATTGTTCAACTTCCTTCCATTGCATCGAAACGATGGGTGTACATCCAGTACGACAGTATGGTGGGCACCAATAATAGTTCTACCAATGCTCCTGCTGATGCTGCCGTTGTACTGGTGAAAGGAACTTCCAAGGGAATTGCAGTGACCACCGATTGTAACAGTCGTTATGTTTATGCTGATCCTTACAAGGGAACGATGATGGCTGTGAGTGAGGCCGCCCGCAATATCGTTTGCAGCGGCGGTCAGCCGCTCGGGGTAACCAATTGCCTGAATTTCGGGAATCCATACGACCCGGAAGTGTACTACCAATTCGTCCATGCCATTAAGGGAATGGGAGAGGCCTGCCGGAAATTTGATACACCTGTCACCGGGGGTAATGTGAGTTTTTACAACCAGAACCCCGACGGACCTGTATTTCCCACACCCACGATCGGGATGGTGGGACTGCTGGAAGATGTGAATAAGAAAATGACACTTGATTTCAAAGAGGCCGGAGACCTGGTCCTTATGATCGGTGCCTCTTCCGGTGATATCAATTCATCGCAATACCTCTGCAAGCTGCGCGGAATAGATCTGTCACCCGCACCGCATTTTGACCTGGATGAGGAATTCTCGCTGCAGCACCGGCTGGCCGAGCTCATCCGGAAAGGACTGATCAAATCGGCACATGATGTGAGCGAAGGCGGTTTGTTCGTGACGCTGCTTGAGTCAGCCTTTCCTAACCAGTTGGGTTTTGATGTAGTGGCCGCTGATTACAATACCCGAAAGGATGCACAGTGGTTTGGCGAGAAACAAAGCAGGGTGGTGATTTCGCTGAAAGCCGAAAATCTTGATGAAGTAAAGATCGTCCTCGGCACCCATCCCTTCGAAGAACTGGGTGTGGTTACGGCGGGGTCAGTTGAAGTCGACGGAATGGAATGGGGATTGATCGAAGAGTGGAAGGAACTCTATGATACCGCACTGGAAAACTATTTATCAAAAGAAGAGGCCGGTTCGGCTCTGATTTCAATCTGATGAAGGAAAAAAAAATTCTACTCACGGGAGCCGCCGGTTTTATCGGCAGTTACCTGCTGGGTTATCTCAATGCCAAGGGATATACCGATATCTTCATCGCCGATGATTTTTCGGATGAGGACAAATGGTTCAATTTCGATTCCAAGCAATTTGCGGAAAAAATTGAGCGGGAAGAACTGTTTGAATGGCTGGCAGCCGCCGACCGGGGCATTGGCCTTGTATTGCATCTCGGGGCCCGTACCGACACCACCGAATTTGATTATGCCGTGCATGAAAGGCTCAACCTGGAGTATTCCAAAAAAATCTGGAATTACTGTGTAACCCGGAACATCCCGCTGATCTATGCATCCTCTGCCGCCACTTACGGATCGGGTGAACTGGGTTATAAAGATGATCATGAACTGGTGGAGAAACTGCAGCCACTGAATCCTTACGGTGTTTCCAAAAACGAGTTTGATAAATGGGCCCTGCAGCAAACCGCCTGCCCTCCCTTCTGGGCCGGGTTAAAATTTTTCAATGTGTACGGACCCAACGAATACCACAAAGGCAGGATGGCCAGTGTGATCTTTCACGCCTGCAACCAGGCCCGTTCCGCCGGTAAAGTAAAACTGTTCCGGTCACATCGTCCTGATTTTAAAGACGGACAACAGCTCCGGGATTTTATCTATGTTAAAGATATTGCCAGGGTTTGCTTCTGGCTGATGAGCAACCAGGTTTCCTCCGGTATTTATAACCTCGGTACCGGCAAGGCCCGTTCTTTTGAGGACCTTGCAAAAGCCACTTTTGCCGGTTTGGGTAAAGAACCCGTTATTGAATACATCGATATGCCGGAAGATATCCGGGATAAATACCAGTATTTCACCGAGGCGGATATAAGCAAGCTGCGCAGGGCAGGTTATACTGAACCGTTTACTTCACTGGAAGAAGGAGTAAAAGATTATGTAGAGAATTTCCTCGTGCCCAAAAAATATTATTAGTAGGTCCTTGCGGGCCTTTAAACAATTTTACATCTTAAGACTCTATTTCTGATTTTGTCTTTTTTAATTTATTTGGTTCTTGGATCTTGGTTCTTGGTGCTTGATTTCCGGAATTTCCTATAAAAGTTATTTCCCCTTATAAACAACCCCGTCCTTCATTACAAAAACCACTTTCCCAAAAACCTGCGGGTCCTTCAGCGGATCGCCATCCACCGCTATAATGTCGGCGAGTTTCCCGGTTTCAATACTGCCAAGCCGTTCTTTTTCGCCCAACAATTCCGCAGCGTTGATGGTGGCAGCTTTGATGGCGGCCATGGGAGGCATACCCGCTTCTATCAGGTAAATAAATTCAAGCCAGTTCCTGCCGTGCTGGAAAACTCCCGCATCTGTACCAAAAGCGATCTTTACCCCGGCCTTATACGCTTTTGCTAATGTGGACTTGATCCTTGGCCCGATTTCCAGTGCTTTTGGAGTAACCAGTTCAGGATAGTATCCCGGCTTTTTTGCGGAATCCGCCACCGCCGACCCTGCCGTCAGGGTAGGTACGTACCAGGTACCATATTGTTTAAAGAGCGCGATGGCTTCATCATCCATATTGGTGCCATGTTCTATAGAGTTCACACCGGCACGGATCGCCCTTTTCATTCCTTCCGCACCGTGTGCATGAACGGCCACTTTAAAACCATAATCCTTTGCTGTTTCCACGATAGCTTTTATTTCTTCCTCTGTGAACTGCGGGTTACTGGAACTCTTTGCCACGCTCAGCACCCCGCCGGTAGCCGTGATCTTGATAAGGTCGCTTCCTTCCTTATAGCGTTGGCGAACAGCATGCCGGCATTCATCGGCACCGTTTACCACCCCCTGCAAAGGACCCGGGTCACCCATCAGGTCCCTGCGGTAGCCATTCGTGGGATCGCCATGTCCGCCGGTAGTGGCTATGGACCTCCCGCTGGTGAATACGCGGGGGCCCTTTATGAGGCCTTTATTGATGGCATTGCGCAGCGAGATATTGACACCGCTTCCGCCAAGATCACGTACCGTGGTGAAACCGGTCATGAGGGTCACTTCAGAAAACTTTACCGACTGGTAGGCATAATCCGCAGGGTTATAGGTAAAGGTTTCCATGTACCGGTTGGGATTGGTTTCCTGCTCCATATGCACGTGCATGTCGATCCAACCGGGGGTAACGGTCTTTGTTTTAAGATCGATGGCCTGCTCACCGGTTTCGGGCCTGGAATAGCCATTTTCAACGGAAAGGATCCTGTTCTTCTCAATCACGATAGTCATGTTTTTACGGGGTTGGTCGGCGATCCCGTCGATCAGGGTGCCGCACCATATATAGGTTTTTTGAGCACTTATATTGAGGGAGATCAAGAGAAGAAAACTGACGATGAGGGAGCTTTTCATGAATGATTCGTTTCGTACTAAAATACCGGCTTTTTTCCACAAGTTCCCAAGTGAATTTTTGCACCCCGGAAAATTCTTTTACCTTTACATGACCTCACGGAATTTTATTGTACTCACTTCCGCTGGTCATTCGGACTGGGTTTCTAATCAGCTTTTTTTACAGTGTGCTGCGCAGCTTTTGCGAAGCAGTACAGGGATCGATCTAAACAAATAACCATTTGTATGGCCAAGTATATTTTTGTTACCGGTGGTGTTACTTCTTCATTGGGTAAAGGCATCATTGCCGCTTCACTGGCAAAGCTGCTGCAGGCGCGGGGTCTGCGTGTCACGATCCAGAAATTCGATCCCTATATCAATGTCGATCCCGGTACGCTGAACCCATACGAACACGGGGAATGTTTTGTGACGGAAGACGGTGCTGAAACAGATCTCGACCTTGGTCACTATGAACGTTTCCTGAATATTTACACTTCCCAGTCGAACAATGTCACTACGGGGCGTATCTACCAGACCGTGATCAATAAAGAACGCGAAGGCGCCTATCTTGGTAAAACAGTGCAGGTGGTACCCCATATCACGGATGAGATAAAGAGAAGGATGCAATTGCTGGGACAGACCGGCGAATACGATATCATTATCACCGAGATCGGGGGTACTGTGGGTGATATTGAAAGTTTACCCTTTGTGGAGGCCGTACGCCAGTTACAATGGGAGCTGCCGGAAGAAGATTCCGTGGTGGTCCATCTCACACTGATCCCTTACCTCAAAGCGGCCAAGGAATTAAAAACAAAACCAACCCAGCACAGTGTAAAGATGCTGAGCCAGGAAGGGGTGCACCCGGATGTGATCGTTTGCCGTACCGAAAGAACCCTTTCCCAGGAGTTGAGGAGGAAGATCGCTTTGTTTTGTAATGTTAAAACAGAAGCGGTCATCGAAGCCGCAGATGCGCCAACCATTTACGAAGTGCCCGTGGATATGATGCGGGAAGGTCTTGACCTGATCTGCCTTAAGAAAATGAATATTACCGGGTACAAAGAACCGGAACTGACGAAATGGAAGGAGTTCCTGGATAAACTGAAATATCCGAAGGGAAAAGTGAATATCGGCCTGATCGGAAAGTATATTGAACTGCAGGATGCATACAAATCCATACTGGAATCATTTATCCACGCCGGGGCGATGAATGAATGCAAGGTGGAGATCGTAAATGTCCACAGTGAATTCATTACGGCCGAAAATGTAGCGGAAAAGCTGACCGGTCTCGACGGCCTGCTGGTAGCACCGGGATTCGGACACAGGGGAGTGGAGGGCAAGATCGTAGCAGTGAAATATGCCCGGGAGAACGGTT
>CAZEZE010000224.1:0-5022 GCA_964516445.1 uncultured Chitinophaga sp.
GTTGTGCGGCATCACCACCTCGCCTTTGAAACGCTCCGGCAGTTGAAGCGTGTCGCGGTTGTCCGGATATTGCTGGGTAATGATCTCCTTGTGATGGGTGAAATAATACATCGTTCGCCTCATCCCTTTCAAAAGCGATGTGACTGCGCCCCAAACATCCTTTATGTATTTACCTGCACTCATATTAAAAATGCCAGCCCATGATGGCCATTAATGTTACCAGTAATAAATTGATCATGCTGATGGGTAATAAATATTTCCATTCCAGGTTGAGGAGCTGGTCGATCCTTAACCGGGGGAATGTCCATCGGAACCACATGATCAGGAATATCAGGAAAAATGTTTTACCAAAGAACCAGAGACTGGAAGGGATATAATCCATCACATGATTAAATTCTTCCCAGTTGCCGATATGAAAAGGCATCGGTCCGCCCAGGAACAGGGTGGCCCCGATAGCACAAACAATAAATACATTCACATATTCCGCAAGGAAGAATAACGCGAATTTCATCCCTGAATACTCTGTGTGAAAACCGGCTGTCAACTCTGATTCCGCTTCCGCGAGATCGAAAGGTGCACGGTTGGTTTCGGCGGTTACCGCGATGATAAACGTAACAAATGCGATAAAGGCCGGAATATGTCCTTTGAAGATCCACCAGCCATTGGCCTGCGAGTTGATGATATCGGAAACCTGGAGACTGCCGGTGAGCACCACAATGGCCAGTACAGAAAGTCCGGCCGATAATTCATAACTCACGATCTGCGCTCCGCTGCGCATGGCTCCCAGCAACGAATATTTGTTATTACTGGCCCAGCCCGCCATCAGGATACTGATGACCATAATGGAGGAAACGGCGGATACATATAATACGCCGATATTAAGGTCCCAAAACTGGAAGTTGGAAGCAAATGCGATAGGGGCCATGAGCAGCATGGCCACGATCATGGCAATGAAGGGAGCAAGGTTGAAAAGGAATTTATCCGCGCCTGAGGGTGTCATACCTTCTTTTACGATCAGTTTGACGGTATCGGCAAGGGATTGCAGCATACCCTTGGGGCCAACACGGTTGGGGCCGAGCCGGATCTGCATCCAGGCGGAAACCTTTCTTTCCATGATCACGAGCACGAGTCCAAGTAAGGCGAATAAACCGATAACGGCCACGCCGGCCAGGACCATTTCAATGATCAGGGTCAGGGTGGGGTTAAAGGTTTGGCCCAGCCATTCATGTAAACGGTTCGCTATTTCTGTGAAGCTCCACATACTTGCGAGCCCCGCCCTCAGCGGGGCGAAGCAGACTCCTTATTTAAAATTTATCTCATTCCTTATATGATGTTGAACCCTACGGGGTTCTTGTTCGTTTTTTGATCCGTGGTTACCGATGTTCAGCCCCTACGGGGCTGTCAGCGGTCAATATCCGGTATTACGAGGTCCAGCGTCCCCATCATCGCGATCAGGTCGCCGATCTTTCCTCCTCTTGCCATTTTATCAAGCGCCGATAAATTGGAAAAGCCAGGTGAACGGAACTTGATGCGATAGGGGGTGGTGCCGCCTTCACTCACAATATAAACTCCCAGTTCGCCTCTGGCCGTTTCCACCCTGGTATAAAATTCACCTTTGGGAAGTTTCAGTACGGCCTTTGTCTTGGCCTGGAAATCTCCCTCCGGTATATTATCAATAAGTTGTTCAATGATCCGTATCGACTGGTTCATTTCCTTTATCCTGATCAGGTAGCGGGCAAAGGAATCACAACCGGTTTCGAGCACTTCATCAAATTCCAGTCTATCATAGCCTTCATAGGGGGCCACTTTTCTTATATCACAGCTCACCCCGCTTCCCCTTGCTACCGGCCCGGTGCAGCCATATGAAATCGCATCTTCAGGAGAGAGGTAACCGATACCCTTCATCCGGTTCTGGAAGATCACGTTGCCGGTTACCAGTTCATCATATTCATGAATTTTTCTTTTGTACAACAGCATGAATTCCTTTACTCTTTTTTGGAAATCGGGATGGAGATCATGCATTACACCACCCGGTACCATATAGTTCATGGTTAGTCTTGCCCCGCAGGTTTCTTCCATGATATCGTTAATGGTCTCCCTCTCCCGGAAAGCATGGAAGAAGGGTGTGAAAGCCCCAAGGTCCATGGCCATGGCGCCCCACCAGAGTTCATGCGAGGCAATGCGGGTCAGTTCATCCATCAGCAACCGGATGACCTGCGCGCGGGGCGGCACTTCCACCTGCAGTCCTTTTTCCACGCAGAGGGCGCAGGCATGGTTATTCATATGTGCCGAGAGATAATCCATCCGGCTGGTGACATAGATGAACTGACGGTAGGAAAGGCTTTCGCACATTTTTTCGATCGAACGGTGGATATAACCAAGGTGCGGTTCCACTTTTTTAATCGTTTCGCCGTTCAGGGTAATGACAAGATGCAGCACGCCGTGGGTGGCCGGGTGTTGCGGTCCCACGTTGATCACCATATCGGTATCAGCGGTTGCATCTTTAATTATTTCAGTTTCCCTGTACAAGCCGTTTTTATTTTTACCAGTTATTTTTTTTAAACCACTTCGGGGTTCTGGTCGTTTCTGCTTTTATTCCCCGGGTTTCACCCGGGGCTATTCAAATTCGACCCCATCGGGGCCGGTCCCCATCATCGACCACTCACGTGGTTAACCATGTAATCTTCAGCACTTTTTCTAACAATCATCGTTTCGGGCTTGCGTGCCAACCATTTTCTATCAGAGAGTCTATATTACTTTAAGAACAGTTACACCTATGTTCCCCCTTCAGGGGGACAGGGGGTTTTACAGCTTAATCATGTTCACCGGGTCCTCAAAATCCTTACGCAGCGGGTTTTTCCCTTCCCAGCCCTCGGGCAATATCAATAATCGCAGGTCGGGGTGGTGGAGGAAATTCACGCCAAACATTTCATAGACTTCTCTTTCGTGTAATTCCGCGGTCCTCCATATTTGCGAAACGGTCTCTACTTCGGGTTTGTTCCTGTCCAGTTTGATTTTTACAACCATCGTATGCCTGAACTTTGTGGATGTGAAATGGTAGACCATGGCCAGGTGGGTCTTCCAGTCAATACAGGTCAGGCAAAAAAGGTAATCGAAGAATAAAACGGGCTCCCGCCGGAGCTGGTTGGCGAAAGCTAACCAGCTGCCCGGTTCAACATTGACCGTGATCCACTCGCCGCCTTCTTCAAAAGTTGCGGTGGGTAGCAGTTCGGTGATTGTATTCTTCAGTTCTTCGTTGGTCATATTCAATCTTTGCCGGTCTTGATTTGTTCGCGGGTCATCCCCAGTTTTATTTTTTCCTGGAGCGAGATCAATGCGTGCAGCAATGCTTCCGGGCGCGGCGGGCAGCCGGCCACATACACATCCACCGGAATTACATGATCCGCGCCTTTCACAACGGAATAGGTATTGTAGAAAAAAGGACCGCCGCTGATAGCACAGGCACCCATAGCAATTACATATTTCGGGTCGGCCATCTGATCGTACAGTCTTTTCAGGACCGGGGCCATTTTATTTACGATCGTACCGGCGATGATGATCACATCGGCCTGCCGGGGGGTGGCCCTGGCCACTTCGAATCCGAATCTTGAGAAATCATATTTGGCGGAGGCGGTTGCCATCATCTCGATACCGCAGCAACTGGTGGCAAAAGTGAGGGGCCAAAGGGAATTCGCCCTTGCCCAGTTGATCAGGTCATCCAGTTTGCTGAGCGCAATACCGCCGCCCGGCAGATCATGAACCTGTCCCGGAAACGTATCCTTATTGTTTTTTTGTTTGGTCATTCAAATTGATTAAATATGAACCTCACCCCGGCCCTCTGCGTTCCTCCGCTTTCGCTCAGGAGGAGAGGGAGAAGCTATATCCACTTCAACGCTCCTTTTTTATGCGCAAACAGGAATCCCATGAATAGTATAAAGAAGAAGATCACAATTTCAATGAAAGCTACCCAGCCCATGCTTTTCGCTACCACGGCCCAGGGGTAAAGAAATACGAGTTCCACGTCAAAAATCAGGAAGATCAGGGCGAACAGGTAATACCCCACATTCAGCTGAACCCATGTCTTTCCTTTGGTGGGGATGCCGCACTCATAGGGTTCGCCTTTCTGTTTATTGGTAGTGGCCTTCAGTACCAGTTTGGAAATAAGGATAGCAATGCCGGAGAACGCGATGGCAGCTATGATAAGTACGATAAGCGAGGAGGCCCCCATAAGCATTATTGAATAGGCACGAATATAGCAACAATGGCCTGAAATCGGATATGAGAATTATCAACGAAAAAACAGAGAAAGGTCATGCCGGAAATGAACCGGCGGAAGTAAGGATCAGCCGTAGAGTTCCTGGTGGATCGTTTTTCTGTCATACCCCATTTCAAGGATATGCTTTTTGGCTTCATCGATCATGTGTTTCCACCCGCAAAGAAAGAACAATGCTTCCTGCCTGTTCTTGCAGAGATTCATATAGATCGGGTGCACATATCCGAAATGGCCATCCCAGTGTTCCCGTGATAAGGTAGGATGATACTGGAAACCCGGTAACGTCAGTTCCAGCTCTTTCAACTCCTGATAATACAGCAGGTCGGTTTTCCTGCGGCATCCGAAGATCAGGTGTATACTCTTGAAAGGGATTTGATGGAGTTTAATATAGTTGACCATGCTCCGGAAGGGGGCTATGCCCGTTCCCGTGCAAATAAAAAAAAGGTCCTTCTCCATTTTTTCCGGCAAGGTGAAAACACCCTGCGCACCGCGGAAAGTCAGTTCACTTCCTTTTTTAACTTCGTTGAAGATATAGTGTGTGCCCAGACCATGCTCCGCCAGAACGATGAGCAATTCAAATATATTCGAGCCATCAGGCCAGGAAGCGATAGAATAACTGCGCAGCCTCTTATTGGGTTTTTCGTGTATGGGAAGATCCAGGGTTACAAATTGCCCGGGTAAAAAATCAAACTGTTCGGTTTCGGCGACCTGTATCCAGTAGCGTTTCGTATTGTGTGTATAATCCTCGA
>CAZEZE010000225.1:0-5016 GCA_964516445.1 uncultured Chitinophaga sp.
CAAATCAAAAATTAAAAATAGTCTCCGCACTTTTTGGGTTTTTGATTTTTACGCAATTGCGTAATTGCACGAACCAATTTATCAGCGGAGTCAGGTTTGAATTTTTAATTTTTTTTGTGCTTAATATTTTTTGCTTTTTTGGATATTGGATCTTGGTTCTTGGAGCTTATTTGTCTCTTGTTTCTTCGGTTCTTGGCTCTTTTGATCAGCAGAAAACCCGCTTCTTTTACGCTCCGTAGCATCTGATCTACTCAAAAATACAAAAACTGAATCTGTTTTACCATGCCGTTTATCCGGAAATTTGTACCGTTATTCCAGGAAACAAAAACCATCGTATGAAAAGGGACCTGCAAAAAGCCTATATCGCCCTGGGGCTTGTCAGTTTTTTCTGGGGCACCACCTATGTGGCTTCCCGGGTGGGCGCCCAGCAGGTGCCGGGTTTGTTCATGGCCGGTGTGCGGCAATTCGTTTCGGGGCTGATACTGGTCAGTTTCTTTTTATTCAGAGGATATAAACTGCCTGGATTGAAGGAGCTAAAAAGCATTTCCATACAGGGGATCTTTCTCTTATGTATCGCCAACGGTCTGCTCACCTGGGCCATGGAGTATATCAGCGGCGGACTGGCCGCCATCATCGTGGCGCTGGTGCCGCTCTTCATCGCGCTGTTCAGTACCTGGTTATCGGGATGCGCCAGGATCACCCGGCGCATGATCACCGGTCTTGTCATCGGCTTTGCCGGAATCCTCCTGATCTTTTCCGATTACGCGGGGGAGATGCACAACAGGAACTTCCTCTTCGGGGTGGGACTGGCCCTGGTGTCGGTTTTGTCCTGGTCTTTTGGTACCGTGTATACCGCAAAGCAAAAATCATCCACCAGTATACTCTTCAGCGTCGGACTGCAGATGTTCATTGCCGGCATCATCATGCTGCTGGTTTGCGGGGTAACGGGCAAGTATGTAAACCTCGCTTCGGCGGGACAGCAAACCTGGATCGCGCTGCTCTACCTGATCGTGTTTGGTTCGCTGATCGCCTATTCCGCCTATGTGTTCGCTATCCGCAAACTGCCACCCACGCTGGTCTCTATATATGCCTATATCAACCCGGTGGTGGCTGTAGGATTAGGTTGGCTCCTGTTAGCAGAAAAAATGAACGGGATCATGGGCGCCGGTATCCTCATTACGCTGGCAGGCGTTTTTCTCGTGAACCGTGAATCTAAAAAAATTACGCCATGAACCCGATCAAGATCATCAGCTACCGGCCGGAGCACCAGCCTTATTTTGAAAAATTCAACCGGCAATGGATCGAGGAGTGGTTTGAAATGGAACCCGTGGATGAATGGGTGCTCAGCAATCCCGGCAAAGCCATACTCGATCCCGGCGGCGCGATACTGATGGCGGAATACAATGGAACAGCAGCTGGTACCGTGGGTCTCCGTAAAGTGGATGAAGAGACGTATGAGTTTACCAAGATGGCGGTGGATCCCGCTTTCCGCAGGAAAGGTATTGCCGAAGCCATCAGCTATGCCAGTTTCCGCAAGGCAAAGGAACTGGGCGCCTCCCGGGTGATCCTCTATTCCAATACCCTGAACGCCGGGGCTATCAAACTCTATGAGAAAATCGGCTTCCTGCATGTGCCCGTGGAAAGCGGTGTGTATAAAAGGGCCAATGTGAAAATGGTGATCAATATAGAAGATGCTATGCGGCGTGCCGAAGCATACGAAGCAGGTATTCATTCATTAACCACTTAAAAATCCATAGTATGGAATTACTGACCCGCATCCCTGTACAGCGAACCCGCCATTCCCGTCTCCGTGAGGCGGACTTTGACCAGCTGGAGTTCGGCAAATACACATCCGATCACATGCTGGTATGTGATTATGATAAAAATGATCCGGTGACTAACGGATGGGGACAACCGATGATCGTTCCCTTTGCCAATCTCTCGCTCAGCCCGGCCACGCTGGCCCTGCACTACGGGCAAACCGTTTTTGAAGGTATGAAGGCTTTCTGCACCGCGGATGGCCGCGTTAATATCTTCCGCATCGGCCGGCACTACGAACGGTTTGTGCGCTCGCTGGAAAGAATGTGCATGGCCGTGCCGCCGAAGGAAATATTTGTGGAAGGAATGAAACAACTGGTGGCCACCGACCGGAACTGGGTGCCTTCCTCCAACGGTTCTTCGCTGTATATCCGTCCTTTTATTTACGCGAGCGAGGCGAGGTTCGGGGTGAAGATCTCCGATCAGTACCGCTTTGTTATTTTCACTGGTCCCGTGCCGGAGCTCTACGCCAAACCCATAAAAGTAAAAGTGGAGACCGCTTACAGCCGGGCCGCCAAAGGAGGAACAGGTTTCGCGAAATGCGGCGGCAATTACGGCGGCGCCTATTATCCGACGCAACTGGCCCGGCAGGAGGGTTTCGACCAGGTGCTCTGGACCGATAGCTGCGAGCACGCCTTCATTGAAGAATCCGGTATGATGAACGTGATGTTCGTGATCAATGATACGCTCGTCACGCCCGCTTTATCCGATTCCATCCTCGACGGGGTGACAAGAGATTCATTGCTGGTGCTGGCCGCAGAAATGGGTTACAGGGTGGAGGAAAGACCGGTGTCTTTGGCGGAACTCGAAACCGCTTTCAGCAACAAAACCATCACCGAAGCATTTGGAGCGGGTACGGCGGCTGTGGTGGCGCCTATCGATACCATACAGATAAACGACATTCCTTATTACCTTCCGGAGTACAAAGAGGATAACCTGCTCAGCAAGCTTAAGCAAAAACTGCTGAGGATACGGACAGGGGAGGAGGAGGATGTGTTTGGATGGAACTACATCGTTTAGAAAGGAGAGTTGTTTGTATAAAGCTGCGAGCTTCGAGCTATCAGCTGCGAGACGCAAAGTGCCAGTTTCCTTCTCTTAGCCAGTAGCTCGCAGCTATTTCGTAATTTGAACTCCGAACAATCACCCCACATGCAAACAGCCCTCATCACCGGCGCCTCGGGCAACCTCGGCCAGGCCGTGGTAAGAAAATTCCTGGCGGAAGGATATCATGTCGTTGGCACAGTGATACCCAATGACCCGGTAAAGCTCAGTATCGATCACCCCGCATTTGAGACGACTACTGCTAACCTCATGGATGAAGTTGCAGCAGGGCAACTGGTAAGATCCGTTGCTGAAAAAAGAGGCAGCATTGACGCCGCCATCCTCACCGTTGGCGGTTTTGCCATGGGGAGTATCGCCGAAACCACTGCGGCTGACATCCTCAAACAATACAAACTGAATTTTGAAACGGCTTATAATGTGACCCGTCCCGTTTTTATGCAAATGATGCAACAGGGCAGCGGCCGCATCTTCCTCATCGGGGCGCGCCCCGGGTTGAGCATGAAGAACAGCAAGGGCATGACCGCCTATGGTCTCGCCAAATCCCTCATCTTCCGCCTGGCCGAACTGCTGAATGAAGAAGCCAAAGGCACCAATGTTGTATGTTCGGTAATCGTTCCGTCCACCATTGATACTCCCCAAAACAGGAAGTCCATGCCCGGCGCAGATTTCTCCTCCTGGGTAAGCCCGAAAGCCATCGCGGATGCTATTTATTTTTATAGCAGTCCGGCCGGTGCAGCCATCCGGGAACCAGTGATCAAGCTTTATGGGGATTCATAGGAAAAGAACCAAGAACCGAAGATACAAGACACAAGATTCAAATAAGTTCCAAGCTCCAAGAACCAAATAAATTAAAAAATAAAAATCACAAATAGACCCTGCTATTAAACAGGTCGTGGATTTACGCATTGGCGTAAAAAATTAAAATATAAAATATCGGAGTCCTTTTTGAATTTTTCATTTGAAACTTCTTTGGAGCTTGGAGTTTGAGATTTTTTTGGATCTTGTATCTTCGGTTCTTGGTTCTTTACCACTTATCTTGCATCATGCCACGATTATTAAAATGGACCGGAATTCTCGCCGCCGTATTACTCATAGTCTCCTGTTTTCTCCCCTGGGTGAATATCGAATCCAAAAACCTGGTATTGACCGGGGTGGATACCACCGGCACCAATTACGGCAGGCCGGGCTATTTTCATTTTGTGATGGCGGTCTTTTTCGTGGTCCTCACCCTGGTACCCCGGCCCTGGGCCAAGCGGGCCAACCTGCCCGTGGTGGCGCTCAACATAGCCTGGGCCCTCCGTAATTTTTTCATCATCGCCGCCTGCCAGGGAGGAGAGTGCCCGGTGAAATTGCCGGGGCTTTGGCTGGTGGTTCTGGCATCGGTGCTTATGCTTTTATCGGCATTGTTTCCCGATATGAAACTTCAGGATAAAGGATAGTTTACTTTGGCGCATGTACCCTGATGGAGAGAAAGACTCTATCCCGATAGCAATCGGGATCAACACTCAATTTTCTCTAAAGAAGTCCTATGGACAATATTCAATGTTCGGAAATGCCCGTTTGTTTACAGCCTTGCAGCCCAACAGTCTTGCCGCCGGGCAGCCTCCAACGACTCTGATAGTTAATTGATTCCGTGGTCTAAGATTGTAAGTCTTAACTTATTCCCCCGAAAGAACAGTAAACGACCGCGGGACATTAGTACGCTGGCTGCGAAACTGCGAGGCTGCCCGATTGCCCGACTGGAACAAAGGCTGAAAACAACTTTTCCACACCGTGTTTTCCCCCGCTTCCCACTAGCAAAAACCCTTAATTTTAAAGCGCTGAACCTCCCCTGGAAATCGATCATACCCCTTTGAAAAAAATCCTCAGTCCCGGTATTTTTTACCGGATTTGGGAGAGCCATCGAACCTTTTTTATATGAACCTGCCGCCATGTTCATGTTTTCTTAATACGGGAAGACAGGAATAGTTAACGGCAGCTTTTAGTTTCACCCGTACCCCTTTAACAGTGCATGTGGTATCCGCCACCCTGCAGAAGATTAATTATTAAAAACAATTGGTATGAAATAGCTTTACTTTTTTTTGGGGTTGTTTATGGTGGGGGGTGGGGTTTGGGGGCAGGTGAGTTTGAAGATTG
>CAZEZE010000226.1:0-1933 GCA_964516445.1 uncultured Chitinophaga sp.
AATTGATTTTGTCGTACCGGCCGCCCGGAAAACAAGGTTCTGAATCCATGCCCAAACTCATCCGCATCACCACGGCACCCCTTTCCCTGAAATACCTGCTCTTTAACCAGATGCGTTACATGAACGAAAACGGGTTCGATGTACTGATGGTCAGCAGTGAAGGAAAGGAATGGCCGGACCTCCTGAAGAATGAAGGATGTCCAAACAGGATCGTGCACATGACCCGGCAGATCACTCCCTTTAAGGACCTGGTATCATTATATCGGTTATACCGGCTTTTCAGGTGGGAGAAACCGGATATCGTTCACTCGCATACACCAAAAGCGGGACTGCTCGCGATGCTGGCCGCGAAAATGGCGGGCGTGAAGATCCGCATTCATACCATTGCCGGGTTACGGTTCATGACGGCTACCGGGTTCAAAAGACGGGTGCTGGTATTTATGGAAAAATTGACCGCCAAAGCCGCCCACCATGTCTGGCCGAATAGTTTTTCCCTGCTGGATTATATCAGGAAAAACAAACTGGTAAAAGAATCAAAACTGCAGGTGATCGGTTACGGATCCAGTAATGGTGTTGATCTCAAACGTTATTCCCCGGCCGCCATCCTCCCGGGAAAACTGGAGGAGATAAAGAAGCTGCTGAACTATGATGAGCAATACCTCTACCTGCTCAATATGGGCCGTATCGTCAAAGACAAGGGTATTGACGAAGTGCTGAAGGCATTCAGCATTGTTTACGGCGACAATAATCGTCTCCGGCTGATCGTACTCGGTGCTTTTGAAGATGAACTTGACCCGATATCAGAGGAAGCAAGAACGATATTGAATACTCATCCGGGGATCATCCATATCGACTGGAGCGATCATGTCGAATACTTCATGCACATTGCTCACCTGTTGATTCATGCCTCGTACCGGGAAGGATTCCCGAATACCCTCCTGCAGGCCGGGGCCATGAATTGTCCCATTATTTGTTCGGCGATCGAGGGAAGTGTGGATATTGTGACACATAAGGAGACCGGGTTGTTGTTCCAGCCGCGCAATGCAGATGACCTGCTGGAAAAACTCCAGTATGCACTGGGATCCAATGATGAGATGAAAGGGTATGCTGTCAATTTGCGAAAGAAGATCGAAGAAAAATTCAGCCAGCAATACCTGCATGAACGCATTCGTCAAAAATATCTTGAACTTTTGCAGATAAAAAGAACAGCATGAAAAAACCAGTAGCGATCATCGGTTATTCCGGGCATTCCCATACGGGGATCGACCTGTTAACAGCCAGCGGCTATACGGTTACAGCCTATTGTGACAATGAGCCCAAGGAAGAGAATCCTTTTGCACTGGAATATCTGGGCCCGGAAATGGATCCCGCCGTGCTGGAAAAACTGAAACAATATGATTATTTCATCGGTATTGGTAACAATAACCGGCTACGCCGCAAGGTCTATGAATCCGTTTTTCCTTTCCTGGGTGAACCGGTCAACGCCATACACCCATCGGCGGTGATCTCTCCTTCCGTAAAACTTTCTGTCGGGCATTTTATTTCCGCCAATGTCTCCATCAACGCCCTGACAACCCTCGGCAAAACCGCTGTTTGCAATACCGGTTGTGTGATCGAACACGGATGCACAATCGGGGATTTCACTTTTATCGCCCCCGGCGCGGTACTCAACGGGGATGTGCAGGTGGGAGAAAATACATTTGTCGGCGCCAACTCCGTTATCAAACAGGGAGTGAAAGTGGGGAAAAATGTGATCATAGGCGCCGGCAGCGTGATCCTGAATGATGTACCGGATGGGGTGACGATCGTGGGGAATCCGGGGAGGATCATAAAGGGTTGAAGCACGTGGCCCCATCGGGGCCCAAAATCGGTTGGTGGTGATGAATGCTGTAAATTTTTTCTCAAGATTCAACGATATGCCGCAATGCAACCG
>CAZEZE010000226.1:2033-5010 GCA_964516445.1 uncultured Chitinophaga sp.
GCCCCATCGGGGCCCAACATCGGTTGGTGGTGATGAGTGCTGTGAATTTTTTCCTTAGTTTCAATAATATGCCGTAAAACAACCGGCCCCATCGGGGCCCAACATCGGTTGGTGGTGATGAGTGCTGTGAATTTTTTCCTCGGTTTCAATAATGTGCCGTAAAACAACCGGCCCCATCGGGGCCCAACATCGGTAGAAAGGATGTTGAATGTGATGTTTTTTGCCCCGTAGGGGCAACACATTTGTTGTAGTTGTGTTGCCCCTACAAGGCAAGGATAAGGCATGGTTGTGCGGGTTGTTACCGATGTGTTGCCCCGATGGGGCAAAGATACGGCGTGGTTGTGCGGGATGTTACCGATGTTTTACCCCGATGGGACAAGCATACAAAGAGAGGGTTTACTCTTCATCCCCCTGAGTCTGCTCTCCCTTCCCCCTCTCCTTAAGGAGAGGGAAGAAAAGCTGATCATCGCGGTTGACTGATCATTGGGGTGAGGTGAAATTTGAACTCAGAAACAAAAACGGGAAACCTGCTCAGGCAGAAAACCCTCTTTCTCTCTTTTATCTCTGTGCGAGGACTTTCCTCTGCGTACTCCGCGCCCTCTGCGTGATATATTAAATCCACTCACCAAATCATTAACTTTAATCCTCAATTGATAAAACCCTGTATTCATCTTTAGACAATGGAAACCCTTTCACACCAAATTTCCCGCAGCCCCATCACCAATAAGGAATATCCCCTTCCTTCATCATTAAATGATAAGGAAGGCATAGACAGCTTCCTCATCCAGCATCCCGGAAAAAAGGTAGTAGTGGTCCAGGGTATGGGTTTTGTGGGCTCAGTAATGGGACTGGTGGTGGCCAACGCGCTCACGGAAGAGTATGCCGTGATCGGGATCGACCTGCCCACTTCGTCTTCCTACTGGAAGATATGTTCGATCAATGAAGGGGTGTTCCCGGTGCTGGCCAGCGATCCCAAGATCAGCCAGTATTATGAGAACAGCCGGAAGAAAAAGAACTACTATGCCACGATCGATCCCTATGCTTACAGCAGGGCCGATGTGGTGATCGTTGACATCAATCTTGATGTTAAAAAACATTCCGGCCCCTCCAATGAACTGGAAGAATACAGCGTTGACCTTACGCCGTTTAGAAAAGCAATCGAGAGCATCGGCCAGCATTGTAAACCGGGTGTACTGGTATTGGTAGAGACAACAGTTCCCCCGGGAACTACAGAGAAAATAGTAAAACCCCTGCTGGAAGAATGCCTGCAAAAAAGAGGCTTGCCGGTCACTGATCTGAAAGTGGGCCATTCGTATGAACGGGTGATGCCGGGGCCGAAATATGTAGACTCTATCCAGAATTTTTTCCGGGTATTTGCCGGAACTGATGAAAAGAGCGCGGATGCCGTGGAACAATTCCTCCGCACCGTGATCCGCACAGATGAATACCCGCTGACAAAACTCGGGAACACCAATGCCACCGAAATGGCCAAAGTGCTGGAGAATTCCTTCCGCGCCATGAACATAGCCTTCATGGTGGAATGGAGCCGTTTCGCGGAAGAAGCCGGGGTGGATATCTATGAAGTGGTGAACGCGATCCGGATGCGGCCCACACATAAAAACCTCATGCTGCCCGGACTGGGAGTGGGAGGATATTGCCTTACAAAAGATCCCCTGCTGGCCAGTTGGGCAAGAATGAACCTGTTCGGAAGTAATGATCCGCTGCACCAGAGTGAAAAGGGAGTGCGCATCAATGACAAGATGCCGCTCTATGCATTTGAATACCTCCAGTCACAATACAGGGAACCCCTGCAGGGAAAGAATGTATTGCTTCTCGGTGTAAGTTACCTGAACGATGTGGGGGATACCCGCTTTACCCCGGTGGAAGGATTTTATGACCAGCTTGAAATAGAAGGCTGCTCCATTTCCCTGCACGACCCGCATGTACTGTACTGGGAGGAAAAAGATACCTGGGTCAACCAAAACCTGGATGAACTGCTGGCCGGTAAATATGATATTATAACAATTACTACCGGTCATAAAGATTATCGCGGTAACCAGGAATTCATTGACAAGCTCATGAACCTGGCACCCGCATTCATCTACGACACGATCGGGGTCTTCTCCAACGGGGATATCGCCAGGCTGTCATCTAAGCACAGGGTTAAGGTGATCGGTAGAGGCGACCTTTGAATCCAGGATTAATTCGGGGTTTTCCAAAATGGAAATGGAGGATCAATGCCATTAAAAAACCTGCCCTTTTTTTCACATCAAAACCTGTTTTTCTCTCAACTGTTTTTGGAAAAAAAACGAAATAGTATGTGCATTTAACATTGGAACGATCAGTAAGTATTTGTTAGTTGCAGGTGTCGTACAAAAGCGACATCTATGCCATGCCAAATACGTATACACAAGTGCATATACAATGTGTATTTGCCGTGAAGTTCCGCGCAGCCCTGATACTTCCTTCATGGGAGGACCGCTTGTACAGGTATATAACCGGGATTGTACAAAATCAAGGGCATAAATTGCTGGCCATAAACGGGATGCCTGATCATATCCATTTGTTTTTTGGAATGCGGCCGGTGCAGTCCTTATCTGATCTGGTGCGTGAGATCAAGGGGGATTCTTCGGAATGGGTGAATAAAGAAAGACTTGCCCGGTGTAATTTCAGGTGGCAGGATGGGTTCGGAGCATTTTCTTACAGGAAAAAAGATATACCCGTGGTCTGTGGCTATATAGAAAGGCAGAAGCAACACCACGCCAAAGTCAAATTCGTTGATGAGTATAAGTTGTTGCTGGATGAGTTTGATGTTGAGTATGATGAGAGGTATATCTTTCATGACCCTCTTTAGAATAGCCCCAGGTGTTATGTCTGTTAAGAGTAACACATCCCATCGCTTCGATATTATGTGAATGCAACCGGCCCCATCGGGGCCCAACATCGGTAGAAAGGATGTTGAATGTAATTTTTTTTT
>CAZEZE010000227.1:0-4974 GCA_964516445.1 uncultured Chitinophaga sp.
ACCATTAAAACATAAGACCATGAAAAAAATTTCTACCCTTTTACTAAGCTCACTGTTCTCACTTTCCATCCTGGCTTTCGACGGAAGCCGCCTGAGCATATCTGCTCCTGCTACCAGCAACGAGCTGAAAGTTGAGATTGATGGCCAGAAATTCACCATGAAAAATAACAGCCTCACCGTTGGTTACCTTGGAGAGGGCCGTCACGATGTGAAGATCTTTAAAGAAGCCAAAAGAAGGAATGGCAACTTTGGCCGCCGTGAGATCGTGTACCAAAACAGTATTTTCCTGAAAAGAGGGTTTCACCTGGACATTACAGTGAACCGTTTTGGCAAGGTGATGATCGATGAACGCCGGATGGACTACGATGATGAGTGGTACAACGACGAAGATGAATACTATGACAATGATTTCCCTGCCGGCAGCCGGAATGTAATGACCGGACGTGAAATGGAGCAGGTGAAAGAATCCCTCCGTAAGGAATGGTTTGAAAGTAACAGGCTCACTTCTGCCAAATTCATCATCGAAAAAAACAACCTGACCACTTTGCAGGTGAAGGAACTGATGCTGCTCTTCACTTTTGAAAGCAACAGACTGGAAGTGGCAAAAGCTGCCTACCGCAAAACAGTAGACAGGCAGAACTACTACCAGTTGAATGAAGCGCTAACTTTCAGCAGCAGCAAAGAAGAATTGGCCCGTTTTATCCGTGAATCCCGTTAACCTTTCTTTTTCACACACACTATACACTAAGGGTTAAAAAGCAAAGGCTCTCCACTACGGAGAGCCTTCTGCTTTTTTAGCTAAGTGGTTAATTCGTTAATTCGGTATTAGGTCCTGCTGGATAAATCTGTCATTTAACCATTTTGGCTTCTGTTTACCTGAGAGAGTTTGCTGTTTTTAGGGTTCTAAAGCCCCATTTAGCGGGTTGAGGATAATATTTCGGCCATTTTTTTACCGATATCCGCCGGGCTGTTCACTACGTGTATACCGCATTCGGTCATGATCTTCATTTTCGCGGCGGCTGTATCGTCGGCACCGCCTACAATAGCGCCGGCATGACCCATGCGTCGACCCGGCGGCGCTGTCTGCCCGGCGATAAATCCTACCACGGGTTTTTTATTTCCAGTCTCCCTGATCCAGCGGGCGGCCTCGGCTTCCATGCCGCCGCCGATCTCGCCGATCATAACAATGGCATCGGTTTCTGGATCGTTCATAAACAGTTCGACGGCCTCTTTGGTGGTGGTACCAATAATGGGATCGCCGCCTATACCCACGGCAGTTGAGATCCCCAGGCCGGCCTTGGCTACCTGGTCGGCTGCTTCATAGGTCAGGGTACCCGATTTGGAAACGATTCCCACCCGGCCGGGAATAAAGATGAAGCCCGGCATTATCCCCACTTTGCATTCGTTGGATGTGATGACGCCGGGACAGTTAGGGCCCACCAGCCGGGTTGATTTGCCCTGCAGGTAGTTCTTCACCTTTACCATATCCTGTACCGGTATACCTTCTGTGATGCACACTACCAGCCGGATACCTGCTTCTGCCGCTTCCATGATGGCATCACCTGCAAAAGCCGGGGGCACAAATATGATACTGACATCGGCGCCCGTCGCCTTTACGCAGTCCGATACTGTGTTGAAAACCGGTTTTTCAAGGTGCTTACTGCCCCCTTTTCCAGGTGTAACACCACCCACCAGATTGGTGCCGTACTCGATCATCTGTGTAGCGTGAAAAGTGCCTTCGGTACCGGTAAAACCCTGTACCAGGATCTTCGAATTCTTATTGACAAGAATGCTCATAATTTTCTTTTTGTTCCGATAACAATTGCGACCGCAAATGTAAGGGTTAATGGATTAATGTAGAGACAGGGCATGCCCTGCCCTGTCTGTAGACTAGGCGTGCCTTGTCTCTACGTCGATAACATATCATCCATATTCCTGTCATCGGGGATCTTCCCTTTTTGCTCCAGCATCCGCATATCCTTGGCATCCTGCAGGAACTCGGAGGCAAAGATGAAATCATTCAACCGCTCGTTCTTGCTGAAGATGATCTCTTTATTGTTCCCCTCCCATTCCTTCCGCCCTTTATACATATACAGGATATAATTCCCTATTTCCATAACGCTGTTCATATCATGGGTGTTCACCACGGTAGTGATATTGTACTCCTGTGTAATTTCCTGTATCAGTTTGTCAATGACGAGGGAAGTCTGCGGGTCCAGCCCTGAATTGGGCTCGTCGCAGAAAAGGTATTTCGGGTTCAGTACGATGGCCCTGGCGAGCGCCACCCTTTTTTTCATACCACCGCTCAGTTCAGCGGGGTATTTACGGTTCACATCCGGCAGGTTTACCCTGGTCAGTACTTCGTTTACGCGTTCCAGTTTTTTCTTATGGGTCCAATTGGTAAACATGCTCAGGGGGAACATGATATTTTGCTCCACGTTGAGACTGTCAAAAAGGGCGGAGCCCTGGAAGAGCATGCCAATCTCTTTTCTTATTTCGGTCTTTTCCCCGCCCTTCATGGCGGTAAAATTATGACCGCTGTAAAGCACTTCACCGGAATCCGGTTCAAAAAGACCGACCATGCATTTCATCAGTACCGTCTTGCCGCTGCCACTTGCACCGATGATCAGGTTGCACTGACCGGCTTTCATTACCGCGCTCACATCCTCGATGATGACCTTTCCGTCGAAACTTTTTTGTATGTTCTTTACTTCAATCATACCCGGCCGGGAGTTCTGTTAGGTTGAATTTTAATTAATCTTTTAAGTCGGCAATAACAGGGCCGACAAAATATAATCCGCAAACAGGATCAGTATGCAGCTTACCACCACGGCCTTGGTGCTGGCCCGGCCAATCTCGAGCGCGCCGCCTTGTACATAATATCCGTAAAATGCGGGAACACTGGAAATGATAAAGGAAAACACATAGGCTTTGATAAGCGCAAAGATCACATTAAAGGGGACGAAGAATTCCAGTAATCCCTTGTCATAGATACTTCCGGATATGATCCCCGAAGCAACACCGGCCACACGACCGCCCCAGATACCCAGCGCCATAGCGATCACTACCAGAAGCGGAATCATCAGCAGGGCCGCAGTGATCTTGGGAAGAATGAGATAGGTTTTTGTTTTGATGCCCATGATCTCCAGTGCGTCGATCTGTTCGCTTACGCGCATATTGCCAAGTTCACTGGCGATCCGGCTGCCGGCAACTCCCGCCAGAACAATACAAACAAGCGTGGGGGCGAATTCCAGGATAACCGTATCCCGTACAATCTGTGCAATGGTGGAAGGTGGTATCAGCGGGCTGACCAGCTGGTAAGCCGTCTGTATCGTGGAAACCGCACCAATAAAAACGGAGATGATAGCCACGATCCCAAGGGAACCGAAACCGATCTCGGTACATTGATGGATGAGCTCCTTCCAGTACATTTTCGCGTTTTCCGGACGGGCAAACATCCCTTTGATCATCAGGAGATAACGGCCTATGTCGTTGAAGATGGTCATGCTGGTTTCAGGGTGTAAAATACGGAGGAAAGTTGAGAGGCAGGTATGCGAACCTGCCTCTTTTCGGTCTAACTATTTCTCGGGGCGCCGCGGAATCGTTTCCACCAGCGGGATCGTTTTACGATCTCTTCCGTCGGGGACTTGCTTTTGATCTGGGCATCTACCACGGCCACCAGCGCCATGTTGATGATACTCCTAACGGAACTACCCAACTGGAGGATATGCACGGGTTTTTTCAAACCCAGCAGGATAGGACCTACAGCGTCGGCCGTTTCGAGTTCCTTCATCAGGTTATAGGCGATATTACCGGAAGCCAGGTTGGGAAAGATCAATGTATTCACTTCCTTGTCCACCAGTTCGCTGAAAGGATAATTCTCTTTCATTAATTCTTTATTGAAGGCCACGCTGGCCTGCATCTCACCATCCACTAACAGGGAAGGCATTTTTTCTTTCACGATCCGGCGGGCTTCAGCCACCAGCCGGGCCTCCGGCGAATTGCTGCTCCCGAAATTGGAATAACTCAGCATGGCGATCCGGGGGATGATATTGAAATGGCGGACCTCTTTAGCCACCATTAAAGTGATCTCGGCCAGTTCTTCCGCGGTGGGGTTAAAATTCACGGTCGTATCCGCGAGGAACAGCGGCCCCCTCTTTGTCAGCATCAGGTACATACCCGCGATCTTCTTTACCCCTTCTTCCGTACCGATCGTATGCAGCGCGGGGCGGATGGTATCCGGGTAATTCTTGGCCAGGCCGGAGATCATCGCATCGGCATCTCCGCATTCCACCATCATACATCCGTAATAGTTACGGTCCTTCATTACTTTTTTCGATTCGTATGCGTTGAAACCTTTCCGGCCCCTTTTCGCGAAGAAAATCTCGGAATATTTATTCCTTCTTTCTTCCGAGGCATCGCTGCGCGGATCAAAGATGGGCAAACCTTCCAGGTCGATCCCGTTGTTGGCGGCGATCGTTTTGATCTTACTTTCATCTCCCAGCAGGATCGGGTAACCGATCCCTTCATCGAATACGATCTGCGCGGCTTTCAGGATCTTGACATTGTCCGCTTCTGCAAACACGATCCGTTTCGGGTCGCGGCGGGCCTTGTTGCCGATCACCCGCATCACCTGGTTGTCGAGACCCAGGCGTTTATTGAGCGTAGTAATATAATGATCCCAGTTGGCTATGGGTACCTGGGCTTCACCGCTTTCCATGGCAGCTTTGGCAACGGCCGGAGCAACCGTTGAAAGTAACCGCGGATCCAGCGGCTTTGGAATAATATAATTGGGTCCGAATAAAATATTGCTTTCGTTGTACGCCATGTTCACAATATCCGGAACGGGTGTCTTGGTCAGTTCCGCCAGTGCCCTTACAGCCGCGAGTTTCATTTCCTCGTTGATATGCCTGGCCCTTACATCGAGTGCACCACGGAAAATATAAGGGAAGCCGAGTACATTGTTCACCTGGT
>CAZEZE010000228.1:0-4970 GCA_964516445.1 uncultured Chitinophaga sp.
ATTCTTTCAATACCGATATGCAGACTCTATATTCCCAATCATGAACTATACAACTAGGACACCACTCGTGACTCCTGACTCCCGACTCAAACTACTTTCCCCATCCAAACCAGTCATTCCCGTTCGCATATAACATTAATCCGAACAATAAGATCATACCCACGATCTGGGCGTATTCAAGGAATTTCTCATTCGGCTTGCGGCCGGTGATCATTTCCCATAACGTGAACATCACGTGACCGCCGTCCAGCGCCGGGATCGGCAACAGGTTCATAAAGGCCAATACGATTGACAGGAAGGCCGTGATCCTCCAGAAAGCTTCCCAGTCCCAGCCATGCTTGGGGAAGATGGAACCCATGGCCTTAAACCCTCCGACAGCTTTATACCCTTCGGTTTTGGGATTGATGATCTTTTTGAACTGGTCGATATAAAACTTCAGTTCCGCGCCGGCTTTTTTAACACCGGCCGGGAAGGCAGAAAGGAATCCGTACTTGGTGACATTCAGTTTCACCCAGCCCAAACTATCCATTTGTGGATAGTCGATACCATACGGCGCAAATCCAAGTTTTCCCTCTTCGCTCACCTGGACGGGAAAATTTATTTCCCGGCCATCCCTTACCACCGCCAGGGATACCTGTTTATTCTTGTTTTGAGACAATTGGTTTTGCAATTCGTCAAAGAATTCAAAACGGGTGGAATCAATCCCGACGATCCGGTCATTCTTCCGGAGTCCCGCTTTGTAGACTTTGGATGTATCCTCCACGTAAAATACAATAGCCGGTTTGCGGGGTTCAATGAAACCGCCGTTGCTTTTCTTCCTGTTTTCTACCAGTTGACCGATCAGGTTCTGCGGAATTTCCAGTGTAAGGTTCTTCCCGTCACGCTGCACTTCCATCGAACTGCCCAGCAAACCCTTTCTCTTCATTCTTTCAAAATCGGTGATCGCTTCGCCATCGATACTCAGGATGATATCCCCGTTGCGTAACCCCACTTTATTATACATGGTGCTGTCCTGTACATGGATCCCGTATTTCATGGAGGAACTGGGAATCTTCTTATCCCCCCAGGTCATCAGGATAAAGGCATAGATCACGAAGGCCGTCAGGATATTCATGATCACACCGCCCAGCATCACGATCAGCCGCTGCCAGGCCGGTTTGGCGCGGAACTCCCATTCTTTCGGCGGTTGCTTCAACGCTTCCTTGTCCATGCTCTCATCGATCATCCCGGATATCTTCACATATCCTCCCAAAGGCAGCCAGCCGATCCCGTACACCGTCTCCCCCACTTTCTTTTTCACCAGTGAGAACCAGGGATCAAAGAACAGGAAGAATTTCTCAACCCTGCATTTGAACCAGCGGGCCGTTATATAATGGCCAAACTCGTGAAGGATCACCAGGAGCGACAATGCCAGCAGCAATTGACCCGCCTGCAAGCCCACATTCGACCAGTTGATTGCAAGTACACTCATATTGTATCTTAAAAAAAAATCTAAACCCCTGAAGATTTAGAATTGGTGATTAGAGTTTGATGATATCGGCTGCAAAGTTACGAGCCTCCCCGTCGCTTTCAAAATATTCCTCCAGCGTAGGTTGTCCGATAAAAGGGATGGTTTCCATAGTCTTCTCGATCACATTGGTCATGTCGAGGAAGTTTATTCTATTGCGAAGAAAGGCATAAACGGCGATCTCATTGGCGGCATTCATCACGCAGGGAAGGTTGCCGCCCCTGTTCAGGGCATCGGTTGCCAGGGCCAGATTTCTGAATGTTTTAACATCCGGTTCCTCGAAAGTGAGTGTACTCACCTTCCTGAAATCATACCGGGGGAAATTATTCTTTAACCTTTTGGGAAAACCCAGTGCATACTGGATGGGCAGTTTCATGTCCGGCAATCCCATTTGCGCCTTGATGCTGCCATCTTCAAACTGAACCATGCTGTGGATGATGCTTTGCGGGTGAATGACCACCTGCACCTGTTCGGGCCGCAAATTGAACAACCATTTGGCCTCGATCATTTCCAGTCCTTTGTTCATCAGGGTGGCGGAATCGATCGTAATCTTGGCGCCCATGGACCAGTTCGGGTGTTGCAGGGCGTGTTCCCTTTTTACATTGACCAGGTAATTGGGTTTGCGGCCGATGAAAGGTCCGCCGGAAGCGGTTAAAATGATCTTCTCGATCCTGTTCCTCGTCTCTCCCACGAGGCATTGAAAGATGGCTGAATGTTCTGAATCCACGGGTATAACCGGCACTTTGTTCTCCACGGCCAATTTCATCACGATATCTCCTGCCACTACCAGTGTTTCCTTATTGGCAAGGCCAATGGCCTTCCCGCTCCGGATCGCTTTCAGAGTGGGTTTCAACCCGGCATAACCAACGATCGCCGCGAGCATCATATCATAACAATCCATGGCAGCGGCTTCTTCCAGGGCTTTTTCACCGCAAAAGACCTTGATACCGGTGGAAGCAAGCGCTTCCTTCACGGTCGTGTATTTTTTTTCATCGCCGATCACCACCAGGTTGGGATTGAATTGCTTCGCCTGCTGCACCAATAATTCATCATTGCTTTGCGCGGTGAGGATCTCGGCGGAGAACAGGTCTGGGTTCGCGCCGATTACTTCCAGGGCCTGGGTGCCAATGGAACCGGTGGAGCCGAAAATGGCGATTCTCTTTTTCTGGGTTTCTGTAGTCATGCTTGTTCTTTAAATTATTAATTAATAATTATTAATTAATAATTAATTGTTCCCCGTATTTGATCAGTTCATCCGCTATTTTTCTGTCGTTGCTCAGCCGGGGTACTTTATTCTGCCCGCCTAATTTACCGATGGAACGCATGTAATCAATAAACCCGTGCTTCCTTACCGGTATGATCTTCAGCGGGCGGAGGATATTACCTCCCACCAGGTCGTCATAATATACATTTTTCCGTCGCAGGTTTTGATCGAGCCTGGCTGAGAAAGCTTCAAGGTCTGCGGGTAATTGTTCGAATTCCACAAACCATTCGTGGCAGGATTTGCCCGCGTCGCTGCTGACAAAGGGCGCCACAGTGAATTCGGTGATTTGCACATGCTCCTCTTTGGCCGTCTGCAGGATGCTTGCTTCCACTTCCTCACCGATAACATGTTCCCCGAAAGCAGAGATAAAATGTTTGGTTCTTCCGGTTACCAGCAGCCGGTAAGGTTCGGTAGAAACAAACTTGACCGTATCACCCAGGTTATACCCCCACAATCCGGCGTTGCTATTGATGATCATGGCGTAGTTCTCACCCACCTTTACGTCTTTCAGCGAAATTCTCACCGGGTTATCATTGAAAATTTCTCCCGCCTGCACAAATTCAAAAAAGATACCGCTGTTGGTGTTCAGTAATAAACCCTCCGCTTCCTGTGAATCCTGGAAAGCAAAAAAGCCTTCGCTTGCAGGAAACAGTTCGATGCTGTCTACTTTCCGGCCGATACTTTCCATCAGTTTGGCCCTGTAGGGTTCAAAGTTCACGCCGCCCTGTACCATGACGCTGAAATTAGGGAACAACTCCCCCACTTTCTTCCCGCTTCGTTTGATCAGTTCGTCAAAATACATCTGCATCCAGGGTGGTATGCCGCTGATCAGGGTCATGTTCTTATCGATCGTTTCATCCACGATCTTCTGCAGTTTGGTTTCCCAGTCATCGATGCAATTCGTTTCATAGGAAGGCAGCTGGTTGGCGCGGAGATATTTCGGCACATGGTGGTTCACGATACCGCTTAGCCTGCCTGTGGGAATTCCACCCACCCTTTCCAGTTCAGGTGAACCGGATAAAAAGATCAGTTTGCCGTCTGCGAAGCGGGTATTACCGGTTTCCGCCATATAACAAAGCAGGGCATTCCGGGCAGTATGGATATGATTGGGGATGGAATCCTTGCTGATTGGTATGTACTTGGTGCCGCTGGTGGTGCCGGAGGTCTTGGCAAAATAGATGGGCTTACCCTTCCAGAGTACATTGTGCTTTCCCTCCTTGATCCGGTCGATCCAGGGCTTCATCTGCTCATAGTCCATGAGGGGCACCGCCTGCCTGAATTCTTCGTAAGAATTCACTTTTTCCAGCCCGGCAGCCTTCCCGAAATCGGTATTCCGCCCTGTTTTAATGAGGGTTTTGAGGATATTTTCCTGGTCGGCCAGGGCCGTGACCATGCCCTTCCGGATACCTTTATATATATAGGAAGCGAACGGTTTCGCTAAAAAAGACTTGATTTTCATACACTATGAAGGAAAGCCCCGGAAGCGGGGTTACAAATATAACGGATGCCGGGTCAAAAAACGGGTGATTTAATGTTCATAAAACTTTGATTTTCCGTTGGGAGCTACCATTTTTACCCTTACCTTTGCCGTCCTAATTTTTAACGTATGATAGCCGTAGTAAAAGTTGCCGGACAGCAGTATAAAGTGGAAAAAGACCAGACCCTGTATGTCCCCCGCCTGGAAGGTAATGCCGGAGATAAACTGGAACTTGATGTATTGCTGACGGATGCCGGCGGTACGCTCACTGTAGGAAATGATGTAAAGTCAAAGGTGCAGGCCGAGATCCTCGACCAGGTAAAAGGAGATACCGTGATCGCCTTCAAACATAAAAGAAGGAAAGGTTTCCGTAAAAAGAAAGGACACCGTACGGCGTATACAAAAATCAAAGTAACCAACATTGCTTAAAAAAAATTCCGCTCCCGGTTGGGAAATCGGGATTTGAAATTTGTGATCTTAAAATTTAATTACGATGGCACATAAAAAAGGTGAAGGTAGTGTAAAGAATGGCCGCGACTCGCAAAGCAAGCGCCTTGGTGTAAAGATCTTTGGCGGACAGGCTGCCATATCCGGCAACATCATCGTTCGCCAGCGCGGTACGGAATACCATCCCGGTAAAAATGTAGGTGTTGGAAGAGACTTTACACTGTTCGCATTGAATGAAAATGAGATGACCATTGAAACGAAAGATGCAGAAAAAA
>CAZEZE010000229.1:0-4960 GCA_964516445.1 uncultured Chitinophaga sp.
AATTTTTCAGGATACTTGATTTTTAACTTTCAAAACAGCTTCATGCTAACAAACTTCTCATTCTGGATCTGGGGCGCTGTTATTGCACAGTTGCTCACGGCTTTTTTTCATTCGCTGAGTTTTGTTTCAAAACCCAAACCGGCCAATGATACCGAGAAACAGTTGATGAGCCTGATTTCAGATTATAAGTTAAACCTGGGAGGTGGTATCCGCCGCAGTTTCAGGAGCATCTTTACCGGTGTCAGTATCTGTTTTACGCTGATCTTTATTCTCGGGGCGGCATTGAACTGGTATTTTATCCGCGCAGGGATCAGCCCTGGATTATGGAACGGAATCTTGCTGATACAGTTGATCGTATTCGGTGCTGTGTTCCTGTTCCAGACCCGGCTCACTTTCTGGCCGCCGATAATTGTTTCGGGTTTAGTTTTTCTTTTCCTTGCAGGGTCTTATCTTACTAATCAATAAACACGAGTAAACATGCAATCCAAAGCTACTACACCGGAGGCTTACATTGCGGAAATGCCGGCCGACAGGCAGAAGGCCTTTTCAAAACTCCGGGCTGTAATAAAAAAGAACCTGCCCAAAGGATTCAAAGAAGGAATGGGCTACGGCATGCTCGGCTATTCGGTGCCGCATTCATTGTATCCTGCGGGCTATCACTGTGACCCCAAACAACCACTTCCTTTCATGGGAATAGCTTCCCAGAAAAATTTTATCGCCGTTTACCATATGGGGATATATGCTATCCCGGAACTGCATCAATGGTTTTTGAAGGAATATGCAAAAATTAACCCGAAGAAGCCGGATATGGGCAAAAGTTGTCTCCGGTTTAAAAAACCGGATGATATTCCTTTTGAACTGATCGGTAAACTGGCTTCAAAGATCACGCCCGGTGAATGGATCAGTTGTTATGAAAAAGCTTTAAAAAGATAAACAATGAAAAAAATCATCCTGGTTTGTTCCTGTTTTATGGCATTGCAGTTAACCGCGCAGGATACGACCAAGACAAAGCCTAAAGAGTTCCTGGGTGTTTTGACCCTTACTGATAAATATAAGGAGGAGAAGAACTGGACCTCAGAGGACCAGGCTGTCGTGGGGGAACATTTTCAGCGGCTGAAAAAATTCAGGGATGAAGGAGTGGTAGTGTTGGCCGGCAGGACCAATCTTCCATTGGACAACCCTGATATGGCGGGCCTGGTGATCTTTTACGCCAGGGATGAAAAGGAAGCCCTGAAATTCATGGAAGACGACCCCGCCGTGAAGAACAGGATCATGCGGGCGAAAGTGCATCCTTACGGGATCGCGCTTATTAAATGTCAATAACATCCGAAAATGATCTACCGGATCCATAAACCCGCCTTTCCCTTATCACAATACATCGACTTTTTCTTTTACTACGAAGGGTATGTCGCCGGGCATACTATGGAGAAATTACTGCCTGACGGTTCGGTAGACATGCTGATCGATCTTTCGGAAACCCCCAAGAAATTATTTTATAACGAAGAAGGAACTACGTATTCGACGCTTAATAAAGGATGGATATCCGGTATGAAAACGGATTATATCCTGATCGACGCTTCTGTTTCCCAAATGATCGGTGTACATTTCAAGCCCGGCGGTTGTTATCCTTTTGTTGATTTTCCCATGTCCGAGATCAATAACCGGACCATTGAACTGGACCTGGTTTGGGGAAGCGGGATCAACCAGGTCAGGGAGGCAATTCTGTATGAAACAACGGCCGAAGGGAGATTCGCTGTACTGGAACAGTTCTTACTCCTGAAAGGGAAAAACAGGATGGATGGTCATGTGCTGGTACAGTTTTCCGTCAGCCAGTTGGTGAAGTCTCCTCAAATGTGGACGATCAGGGATCTTTCCTTCAAAACAGGGGTCAGCGCCAAACACCTGATCACCCTTTTTAAAAAATATGTGGGGCTTTCCCCCAAAATGTTCTCCAGGATCAATAAGTTCCAGAAAGTGATTCAGCTGATTGAGCTACGGCAAAAAATAGAATGGGCATCGCTGGCCTATGAATGCGGTTACTTTGACCAGGCCCATTTTATAAAGGAGTTCCGCGATTTTTCCGGTCTTAACCCCGTATCTTACCTCGAGAAAAGAGGTCCTTTCCTGAATTACCTCCCCATAGCCTGAAAGGTTAATTTTTTACAATGCCGGGTCCGGTGTTTTCAATAATTTGGGCGGAATAAAATTTACTATATGAGCAATGAACCTATGGATAAGGCCACACAGACCCAGATCGCCAATATTGAGAAAAATACCGGTAAAAAACTGGAAGAATGGATCGCCATTGTGAACCGGTCCGGCTTTGCCAAACACGGTGAACTGGTTAATTTTTTAAAGGAAAAACACGGTTTTACACACGGCAATGCCAATGTGGTGGTTCATTTTGCCAAACGATCTCATGCCGGTGCTGCCGAAAACAGCGTTGATCTTATTACGGAGCAGTACAAAGGGAAGGAAAACCTCAAACCCTGGTATGACAAGATCATGGCGGCAGTTGAAAAGTTTGGAAAGGATGTGGAAGTGGCGCCCAAGAAAGCCTATGTAAGCCTGCGAAGAAAGAAGCAGTTTGCACTGATTCAGCCCTCCACGAAAGACCGGCTGGATGTGGGACTGAATATTAAAGGAGTCGCCCCGTCAGGTAAGGTGGAAGAAGGAAGCAAGTGGAATGCCATGTGTACGCACCGGATCAGGGTGGAGAATGAAAAAATGATCAATAACGACCTGGTTGACTGGATAAAGAAGGCGTATGAACAGGCCGGGTAACATTTTATTTATGTACTAAATGACATGATATGAGATCAACGATCCTTTTACTTTTTTCCTTCTCTACTGCGGTTGTTTCTTTTGGGCAGAAGGTAAAATATAAAATTGTTTATAACGTACTCGAGGACAGGGAAAAGGATAATTACGAGATATACAGTATGAACATGGATGGAACAGGCAAAAGGAATTTAACGAATTCTCCCGGTGTAGAATGGGTTTATTACGCCTTTGAAGACAAAGTTTATTTTATCAGTGATAAGGATACCTGCCACCGCTGTTATTTTTTGTACGAGATGGATGCGGAAGGGGAAAATGTCCGCAAAATTTCCAACCTGCAGCTTGAAGACAGCTGGATGGGAAGCCGTAACAACGGAACAGAGATGATCGTTCTGGGCCGAAGCGGCAAACTGCGGGCCCAGTTATTCCTCGTCAACCTGCAAAGCGGCAGTTATAAGCAGATCACGAATGATACACTTTCAACAAAGAGGGATCCAATGTTTTTACCGGGTGGTAAGGAAATTCTGCTGGCCTACCGGCCCGATAAAACCCAGCGGAAAACAGTACCGGATGAGTTATGGAAGTTCAGGCTGGAAGAAAATTCAGATGGCTCAGTGCGCCTGTATGAAAAAGGAACCCAGGTCACCCATTTCCCGATTCAGGATACCACTACACAATGGTTCGAGTATCATGCAGGCCCGCCGCAATGGAACAGCCGTTACGGCTTCATCAGCTATCTCTCAAAACAAAACAGGCAAACGCAGATCTATACTGTGACCCCGAACGGGAAAAAGCAAAGGCAATTAACCTCTGGTGAATTAAGCAGCGGCTGGCACAGTTGGAGTGCTGATGGCAGGTGGCTGGCGATGGACCGTTCCACTTCCGATGGGAGGGGATTTGATATTTACCTGATGAATTATAAAACCCGTGCGATCCTACGGCTTACAGATGACCCCAAAACCGAACAGGCTCCGGTAATTGTGAAATCCAGCCGGTAAAGAACGGGTACCCGGTTTTCGATGTTCCTCAAAACAGGTTATACTACCGCCTGTCAAATTTGTCCAAAGGCGGTATATTTCTGTGCATTAACTTTTCATACTGCTGATGTAAAACAATCATATATGAAAAAAATACTGCCGATCCTTGCAGCAGCATGGCTGCAAGCTGCCGCCCCTGTTAGCGCTCAGGAAATAATCGTCTCTCCCCAATGGCTTAATGAGCACAACAACGATCCCAATCTCATTATCCTTCAACCCAGTTTCCTGAAAATGGATTATGAAAAAGAGCATATCAAAGGCGCCCGGTTTCTCTGGCCCGACTGGTTAACGGCAAATTCTCCCGAAGGCACTTATAATCCTCCTGATCCGAAAGCCGCCACCAAAGTACTGCAGGACCTTGGTATCAATAAGGATTCAAAAATTATATTATGCCATAACTATGGCGATGTAAGTATTACGGCAAGGATGTTTTTAACCCTGGAATACCTGGGCCTGAAAGACAGGGTGTATTATTTGAACGGAGGATTGGTGGCCTGGAAGAAAGCCGGTTTTCCCGTAACGAATGAAGTTCCGGTTTATAAAAAAGGAAACTTTGTGGCAACTGTAAACTATCCTGTGCTGGTGGATAAAGACTATGTGCTTCGGTCATTGCAAACAAAATCTGCGGATGTGGTGGATGCGAGAATGAAGCGGTTTTATGACGGCGATCCTACCGGTAACCCAAGAGACGGGCATATCGCCGGGGCGCTGAACCTCCCCTACCCGGATATGATCGACTCCACCAATGCGATAAAACCTAAAGGAGTTATTGAAAAGAATTTCCAGGCCGTTGTTCCTGACAGGAACAAAGAGCTGGTCACTTATTGTTTTATCGGGCAAACAGCCAGCGTCATTTATCTTACCGGCCGGTCGCTGGGATATAATGTAAAATTGTATGACGGTTCAATGCAGGAGTGGAGCCGTTTGCCGGAACTGCCAATGGAGAAAACAAAGAAAGAATAGCAAACAAGAGGCGGCGGTTTATTTTTAGCCACGGAGGCAATGCGACACCGTGAGGCACAGAGACTTTCCGTGCATCTCCGTGCCGCAGTGCCTCCGTGGCAAGAAATGAACCAAGTAATCCGGGCTTACAGTTACTTTTTCCGGGTAAACTTTATCTGCATCGTCTTGAACTGTTTCCC
>CAZEZE010000230.1:0-4946 GCA_964516445.1 uncultured Chitinophaga sp.
AAAACAATCCAAAGAATTCATCGCCCGTCACATCGGACCCAATGAAACGGATACCCGGAAAATGCTGAAGAAGTCCGGTGCAACCAGTATGGATCAACTGATCAGCAATACTGTTCCCCCGGCCATCCGAATGGAGAAGGCGTTGAACCTACCTGCAGCGATGAGTGAAAATGAATACCTGCGGCATATCAAGGAAGTTTCCATCCGGAATAAAGTATTCACGAATTATATCGGCCAGGGATATTATGATACCATTACACCATCTGTCATTCTGAGAAATATTTTCGAGAACCCGGGATGGTACACCCAGTACACCCCGTACCAGGCTGAAATTTCACAGGGCCGGCTGGAAAGCCTGCTGAACTTCCAGACCATGGTGAGCGATCTTACCGCCTTGCCCATCGCCAATGCTTCTTTACTGGATGAAGCAACCGCAGCGGCGGAAGCCATGACCATGTTCTTCAACACGCTAAACCGGCAGGATCATATCGAGAGACCCAAATTCTTTGTGGACAAAGAGATCTTCCCCCAGACCCGGGATGTACTGGCAACAAGGGCCAAACCACTGGGTATCGAAGTGGTGGAAGGAGACTATAAAACAGCAGCAATCGACCCTGCATTTTTCGGCGCCATTGTTCAATACCCGAATGACAAAGGTTCCGTTGAGGATTACAGGGATTTTATCGCAACGGTTCATGCCGCCGGTGCCTACCTGGTAATGGCCACCGACCTGCTGGCCCTTACTTTATTGACAGCTCCCGGCGAATTGGGGGCGGATGTAGCCGTTGGATCCGCGCAGCGTTTTGGTGTGCCGTTGGGTTTCGGCGGCCCGCATGCCGCATTCTTTGCGGCCAAAGAGGAGTTCAAGAGAAGTATACCCGGCCGGATCATCGGTATCAGCATTGACGCGCAGAACAACAGGGCCCTCCGGATGGCGCTGCAGACAAGGGAACAACATATCAAAAGGGAAAAAGCCACTTCCAATATTTGCACAGCCCAGGCACTTCTGGCCAATATGGCCGCGATGTACGCGGTTTACCACGGACCCGAGGGCCTGAAGAATATTGCGAAGCGGGTGGCCCTTTTCACACAAACCGTAGCGGAAGCCATTGAAGACCGGGGTTTTGAATTAGTATCCCGAAACTTTTTTGACAGCATCACGGTAAGGACTAACGATAATGCTTCCATCAGGGCAAAGGCCGAAAGACAACTGATCAATCTTCGGTATTATGACAACCGCCATATCGGCATTTCAATAGATGAGACGACCGATGTGGGCGATCTCTTTGACCTGATCAATTGTTTTGAGAATGAAAAAGACCCGGTGGCCTTTGATATTCCCCAGGATGCAGAGCTGAATCATATTCCTTCTTCCCTGGCAAGAACATCTGCTTATCTTACCCACCCTGTATTTAATACGCATCACAGCGAAAGCCAGATGATGCGGTATATAAAACAACTGGAGAACAAGGACCTTTCACTGAACACTTCCATGATCTCCCTCGGAAGCTGCACCATGAAACTGAACGCGGCTACCGAGATGATGCCGCTAAGCTGGTCGCATTGGAGCAGGATTCATCCCTTCGCACCGGCTGAACAGACGGAGGGATATAAATACATTATTGACGAACTGGGAAAATATCTCTGCGAGATCACCGCGTTCGACGCCTGCAGCCTGCAACCCAACAGCGGCGCCCAGGGTGAATATGCCGGCCTGCTTACCATCCGGGCTTACCATGAAGCGAATGGTAACAGCCATCGCAATGTGATGCTTATCCCGATCTCGGCGCATGGCACCAATCCTGCTTCAGCCGTGATGGCGGGCATGAAAGTGGTGGTGGTAAAAGCGCTGGAGAATGGTTATATCGATGTGGAAGACCTGAAAGCCCGGGCTGCGCAGTACAGCAATGAACTATCCGGCATCATGATCACTTACCCGAGTACCTATGGTGTTTACGAGGAAACCGTGAAAGAGATCACCGATATTATTCACCAGCATGGCGGACAGGTTTATATGGATGGCGCCAACATGAATGCCCAGGTCGGACTGACTGCTCCCGGACTGATCGGCGCAGATGTTTGTCACCTTAACCTGCACAAAACATTCGCGATACCGCATGGCGGCGGTGGTCCGGGTGTAGGTCCCATTTGTGTGAAAGCACATTTGGCCAAACACTTACCCGGTCATGTGATGAACCAAACAGGACATGCAGTGTCTGCAGCTCCTTACGGGTCCGCCTCCATCCTTCTGATCTCTTACGGGTATATCCGTATGCTGGGTTTTGAAGGTGTGAGAACAGCAACGGAATATGCCATCCTGAATGCCAATTATATGCGGGCAAGACTGGAAGGTGCTTACGATATCCTTTATACCAATAACAACGGGCAATGCGCGCATGAATTCATTGTTGACCTGCGACCCTTCAAAAAATCGGCGGAGATCGAAGCGGAAGATGTGGCCAAACGACTGATCGATTTTGGTTTCCATGCTCCTACCATGAGTTTCCCGGTGGCGGGTACGATCATGATCGAGCCCACCGAAAGCGAGGACAAGGGAGAACTGGACCGGTTTTGCGATGCCTTACTGGCAATCCGGGAAGAAATAAGGGCGATCGAAGAAGGGCGTTCCGATAAAAAAGACAACCCGCTGAAGAATGCGCCGCATACCCAATTTGTAATGACGGCCGATGAATGGAAACACCCTTACAGCAGGCAGGAAGCTGCTTTCCCGCTGAACTATGTTTCATTAAATAAGTTCTGGCCTTCCGTGGCAAGGGTGAACAATACGTATGGCGACCGGAATCTCGTTTGCACCTGCGAGCCCGTTGAGTCGTATATGGAAATGAACGCCTGATCTTATTTTTGTTATCCTGACCCATAATTGACGGGAATAGCAAAAGAATAAAAAAAGGCTGTCTTATTCAGACAGCCTTTTTTATGTCATGGCTATACTTGTGTATTAAGACCGGCTTCGGCCCCGGCCGTTCCCGTTATTGGATCCGTTATTACCACCACCTTGCCTGCCGGCGTCCCTTCGCTCAAATTGCTGGGGCTGCTGACGGGTCTCCTGCCTCCTTTCGAACTGCTGGGGTTGTTGACGGCTTTCCTGTCTCCTTTCCATTTGTTGTTGGGGACGGGTATCCTGCCTTCTTTCAAATTGCTGTTGTGGCCTTGTATCCTGCCTTTTTTCAAATTGTTGTTGTGGCCTTGTGTCCTGCCTTCTCTCCAATTGCTGTTGTGGTCTTGTGTCCTGCCTTCTGTCAAACTGGGGTTGAGGCTGATTTCGTTCGCGGTTATCATTCGTTCTCACATCCCTGTTGCGGCCAGGGTTATCGTCAGCGCGCCGGTCAAACCTGTTATTATCGGTTTGCCTGTTCCCGGGATCAGTTGTTCTTCCCGGATTAGTTTGCGGTCGCTCCATTCTCCTGTCGGCCGGCTGGCGGTCAGGTAATGCATTTTCATTCCTGTCAAACCTGTTGCGATCCGTCTGCCTGTTATTGTCATACCTGCGTAACCCATTCTCATCGTTGCGGCCATTATTATCATTTCTTCTGAAAGTCCTGTCATCACTCACCCGGTCGCGGGTATCGGGTCTGCGGTTATTGATACTGTTATCCCTGTTCCCGTACGAATTATCCCTGCGGAAACCATTGTTACTGCTGTTGTTCCGGATGCTGCCGTTCGTCCGGTCGTACCGCTCAAAATTGCGGGGAGCCAGATTCCGGTCGTTGTGCTGGCGTATGGAAGGCCGGTAAATACTGACCTCGTTGTTCCGGTAAAAAGTTCTTCCCGGGGTGGCCGACTGGCGGAAACGAACCGGGTTGATCCGTCCGCAATAAACTTCAGCATCATAACGGCGGGGACCGGACCTGAAACCGTAATTATTGCTATAGCGGTAATTATTAATGATGATCGTGGTCTGGTTGATGATCGTAACGTTTCTCCTGCGATCCACATAATAATCATAGATGCGGGGGGAAGTGATATATCTCCGGGGTGCAAAACACCAGAAATCATAGGGCGGGTTGTAGCCGCCGATATTAAAATTGATACTAATATTGATTCCCGGCCGGATGGGAGCCCATCCATAATAATCACCACCATCCCTCCATGCTACCCAGGCAGGCGACCATTCATATCCCGGCACCCAGTACCACCCATAATACGGATCATGATCCCACCGGCCATAGTGGAACGGTGCCCATCCCCAGTCATAATCCGACACCCACATCCATTCATAGTCATCGGTCCAAACCCAATGACCGTTGGTACTGTAGGGCTGGAAATTCTCGCCGGCATCAGGCACCCAAACATAACCCTGACCCGGGTATTCCACCCATTGGCCATAAGGACTTAATTCATCATAAAAGGTCTGGTAAGAAACATCCCGGTCCTGGTCGTAATCATTGTACGGCTGGGCGGCAATGCTGTTTGATAAGGAACTGCCAAGCACTACCATCAATGCCAGGGCAGCCATTTGCATCATCTTTTTCATGGGCTTACTTTTTGTAATAAATAGGTCATACGAAAAATTGTTAACTGCATCGGGGCTTCATGCCCTTCCGCGCTGGTTTTCTTCTTTTATTACAGTAATTAGACGCTATAATTATGCCATGGGGATATGACTGAATTAACTGGCGGGGCTTTTTAGCAAAACATTGTGTTGCTGTTAAAACGAAACAGGCTGCTTGAACAAGCAGCCTATTTCAAATAATTCGATAGGGTCAATTTCGCCGTACCCTGAATGTGCAGGTCGCATTTTTGGGAGGACCTCCGCTGGTGATCTGGAAACTGAAGCTGCCCTCGATAAAACCGGTTACCGGGACACCAAAAACGGTAATGATAGCGGAGGGCATGGGTGGTACAGCACTATACGTGACCTGGTTAAGTGAAGCGAAAAAAGAAGTAAGTGCATAGGTTCCGGGAACCGCATTATTGTCGAAACC
>CAZEZE010000231.1:0-4916 GCA_964516445.1 uncultured Chitinophaga sp.
ATTTACAACTTGACATTCACCATCACCTTACTTTCCAAAACGATCTTATGGGGGATGTCTTCATCATCTCCTTTTGAGTTGATCAGTCTAAATAGAATTTCCGCGGCTTTTTCCGCCTGCTGATAGGGATATTGTTCAACGGATGCAACCGGCGGCTCATCCAGGTAGGATGTGATGGGAAGATTGGCATAACTGACAAAAGCGATATCCTTGTTGATCCTTATTTTCTTTGTCCTGCAATATTTGATCGCTTCAAGCGCCACGTAATCGTTGAAGGCGATCACAGCTGTCGGCCTTTCGCGCAGCGCCAGCAATTTATGCATGGCATCCTGTGTTTTTGTTTTACTGAGGTCGGTGGAGACCACCAACGCGTTGTCTGTTTTCAGCTTATGTTTTTTGAGACCTGAATAGTACCCATTCAGCCGCTGAACAGAATGGACCAGGCTATCGGGGCCTTTGATGAACCCGATCCGTTTATGTCCCTTGCTGACGAGCCAGTCGATCAGCTCAACTGAACTGTTCTCCAGGTTACAGGAAACCGTATAGGCTCCGGGCAAGTCCGGCACCCGGTCGAAAAAAACAACAGGGATTTTATACTTTTTCAGTTGTTCGAAATGCCCGTAGTTCTTCGTCGTTTTGGCCAGCGATACGATCATCCCGTCTACCCGCTGCCGCCGCATGGCCTCGGTGATCTGCTCCTCCCTTCTTACATCGTCATGCGATTGCCCGATCAGAACAGTATAATTGTTCCGGGTGGCCACATCTTCTATACCGTTGATGGCGATGGAAAAGAATTCCTCCCCGAGGTCGGGCAGGATAAGTCCCAGCGTCATGGACTTCCCTTTCTTAAAAGATATCGCTGCCTGGTTGGGTTCATAGTTCAGTTCCTCCGCCAGTTTTTGTACCTGCGTCCGGGTGCGGAGCCCGATACTCGGATGGTTATGCAAAGCCCTGGACACCGTGGACACGGAAACATTCAGTTTCGCGGCAATTTCCTTGATCGTAGCGGGTTTTTGTTCCATGAGGAGCCAACACACAAGGTAAAAAAATGCATGCATATTGTCCCGGGGGTTTTATAACTTGATCTAATGTTCCGGAAAGATGACAGGAAATGGACCGCTTTGATCCTGCTGCTCACCTCCCTGATGTTTTTCATCCTGGGATTCCTGTTTCCGCTGCTGCAAACCGGGTATGGCATTGGTCCGCTGGTGCTGAAGAGAGATTATATCTATCTCTACTCCTCTTTCCGTTTCTTTTTTGATAAAGGTGAAGCGTTCATCGGATTTCTCCTCCTTTTCTTCACGATTATATTCCCGGTAGGAAAGTATATCTTTCTTTTTATCACTTTGGCCGGTCGTCGTTTGCCGCGACACCGCTACCTCAACACAGTGCTGGAGATAATCAACAAATGGGCCATGCTGGATGTATTTGTAGTGGCGGTACTGATCCTGAACATGAAGTTTGACTCCCGCATCATCGTTTCAAAACTGGAATACGGCACCACCCTTTTCGCGATATCCGTTGTACTGATGATGCTCAGCTCCTCTGTGGCCGGTAAACTGCTGCATGAGCAGGATCAGTTAAAATAGTTTTGGTACAATTTTGATTGTTTTGTACTTTACGTATGTAAAAAATCCCAATGAATACGGTAGCTTCTGTTTTAGCAAGAAAGAAATTAGCCCCGGTCAGCGTTTCGCCCGACACCACCGTGAACGAGGCGCTCCGTATCATGGCCGAAGTGAACATTGGATCTGTCATGGTAATTGATGACAACCATTACAAAGGGATCGTAACGGAAAGGGATTACTCCCGCAAAGTGGTGTTGAAAGGTAAAAGCTCAACCGATACAAAAGTATCCGAGATCATGTCCACCGACCTTCCTTCCGTAAAACCGTCCGACAGTATTGAACATTGCATGGAACTGATGACCAAGCTCAACATCCGTTACATGCCGGTATTTGATAATAACCAGCTGGCGGGCATCATCTCTATGAGTGATGTGGTGAAAGAAACGATCCTGTCGCAGAAAGAGACCATCAACCAGTTGCAGAGTTATATTTCAAGCTGACTTACACGCTCATTAAATACCAGCGAAGCCCCGTAAGGCTTCGCTTCTTATTTTCCACCCGCATTTTTTTCCTTTACTACCACGAGGTCTTCCAGGTCCACCTGCATAGGCAGTAATCCTATTTTCACTACTGCCCTTTTCCCTCTTAATTCCGTCACCTGGCCCACCTGGTGGTTCTTTTTCATCTTCACCTTGTCGCCCAATTTTATGGTTCCGCCCACTTCGGCGAATTTAGAATCGATCTTCTTCTGCATTTTATTCACCGCTTTCTGATCATTCTTTTTCAGGAGCAGTGCATCGATCTGTTTGAGGACTTTCTGTTTGTTCTCCTCCTTTCTCCAGTCGGTCACCAGTTGTTTCAGCTTCCGTTCCATGTCTTTCAGGTAATGGATACGTTCTTCAGTTATCCGGTTCTGTTCTTTCTGCAGTTCCAGCTGCTGGCGGTGTTTTTCCTTATCAAGTGTTTGCTGCATCTCCTTTTTCAGCCGTTCATTCTCTTTCAGCAACTGCTGCAGTTCTTTTTCCCTTTGCCGGATATCCTGCAGGTCCTGTTCGGTACGGTTCAGCAGTTTATCCAGCCTGAACTGGTCCTCATCCACCAGTTGCCGGGCCCGGTTGATAAGTCCCTTATCAAGACCGATCCTTTCGGCGATTGAAAACGTATAGGAGCTCCCGGGCTGACCGACCAGGAGCTGGTAAAGCGGCTTCAAATGTTTCTCATCAAAAGCCATGGCCCCGTTGATGATACCCGCAGTTTTACCTGCCAGCACTTTCAGGTTCAGGTAATGCGTGGTAACAATTCCAATGGCGTGTTTCCTTGCCAGCTCCTGCAGGATCACTTCCGCAAAGGCCCCGCCCAGGTTCGGGTCGCTGCCGCTGCCCAGTTCATCAATAAAGAACAACGTCCGGCCATTCGCCTCTTCCATGAACTGTTTCATGTGCAGGAGGTGACTGCTGTAAGTGCTCAGTTCGAACTCGATGCTCTGCGTATCACCGATATGGATCATCAGTTGTTTGAATATCCCGAATTCAGAAGAAGGATGAACGGGAACCAGCAACCCGCTCTGTACCATCATTTGCAAAAGACCGACCGTTTTCATTGTCACCGTTTTCCCGCCCGCGTTGGGGCCGCTGATGACGAGGATCCGGTTCGTGGAATCCAGATTAATGGAAACCGGGATGGTAGGCTTTCCTGACCGTTGGTTATAGAGATATAATAGCGGGTGATACGCATTTACAAGGTGAATTCCGGCATTGGCATTAACGGAAGGAAATTCCGCTTTTAATTCAATGGCCAGTTTCGCCTTGGCGCGGATAAAATCGTACTCCCCGGTCACCACATGCCAGTCATTCAGCAAGGTTGCATACACGGATAGTTTTCCTGTCAGTTCCCGCAGGATCCTGTACAATTCTTTTTTCTCACTGCTCTCCAGTTCAAAAATGGCATTGTTCAGGTCAATGGTCTCTTCCGGTTCCACAAATGCTGTCTTGCGACTGTCACTCTCCCCGTGCAGGATACCTTTAACTGTTCTTTTTTGTTCGGCAAAAACGGCCAGCACCCGTCTGCCGTTAAGGAAGCTTTCCTCGATTTCGGCCAGGTAACCCTGCTTGTTCAGTTTTGCCACGATCCGGTCAAACATCCTGCGCAGTTCATTTCTTTTCCGGTAAAGGCTCATACGGATTTCTTTCAGCACTTCAGAGGCAGTATCCTTTACCTGCCCGTTCTCATCGAGCACTTCGTTGATCAGGGCGGCTACCGCTTTTTCATAATGTGTACGGGCAATGACCTTTGCCATCCCGGGACAGGCTTCCCTTCTTTCGGGGTCGAACCACCGGAAGATCTTTTCCAGGCTTTCGGCCAGCTTCCTGATCTGCTGTAATTCATCGGCGGATAATACAGCACCCTGTATAGATAACAGTTTTAATTCCCGGGAAAGATTAAGGATATGATCATTGGGGAAATAAATGGCATTGGCCAGCAGTTGCCGGTATTCATGGCTTTGCCTTAATTCTGTCTCCACAAAATCCAACCGGGTATGAATGCGAAGCTCCTGCGCCTTGTCACGGGCATACTCGGTCTGGCAATAATGAGCGAGCAGTTCCTTTATTTTATTGAACTCGAGTTGTACGGGGGCCGATTCGGGGAAAAGTTTCATACTTCGGGTAAAATCAAATTGCTTTTGACCGGCAAAGTTAACCGTATTCCGGGAGAGAAACCAGGGAGGTAGAAAGTCTAACTCTACACTCCTGTCATTTCACGCAGCGGGTAGTATACGCAGAGAAGAATTAAATTACAAGGGATAAACTGATAAACTTCGTGTCTTGGTGTCTTGGTGTCTTTGTGGCTCAAAAAAATTGAAACACGGAGACACGGAGGCACAGAGACACGGAGTTATTTTGTTAACCGCACTGTTGAAAGCAATTCGTTACTCAACTTTTCCACTTCCGGATTGTTAATGATTTCTGAAAGGATGAATTTTGACGTACATAGTCAAACCAAAGGCACCGGGTTGACGTAAATTGCACCAGGAAACAAGTAAATGAAACCGCATTAAATGAAGCTCCTTTTCACATCCGTTGTTGCCGGTCTTGCCGCCCTGTTCTCCTGTGCACAACAATCTGCATCATCCGATGACAGATCAACTTCAATCAAAAAAACAATGAACGCAGAAAATGCAAGGCCCGGCAACCCGGGCACAATGGATACCGCCACACTGGCCAACGGCTGCTTCTGGTGTACCGAGGCTCTGTTTGAACAATTAGACGGGGTTATCAGCGCCGTTTCGGGCTATACGGGCGGGCAGGTGGAGAACCCGACCTATAAAGCCGTGTGTACCGGGGAGACCGG
>CAZEZE010000232.1:0-4909 GCA_964516445.1 uncultured Chitinophaga sp.
GGCAAAGGTAGGGGAAAAAAGGAATATTTAAGCAGGATCATGGAAGATTTTTGGAGCAAATCCCTGATTTTCCCCACAATATGTGGAAAGGCGGGACAGGCTGGTTTTCAGTGACAAAACTGGCCGGGAAATCCTAAAAATACATCCCAAAGCGTGATTCCAGGATAGTCCTGTCTAAGGCGATCCTCAACCCCCTGCTTTTGCTGAATCCCTGTTTTCCAGTAGCTTCGCAGCTCCTTACGCTTCAGCCCTTTAAAAGGCCGTAAGGTCAGAAACTCAATACATTAGTGAACCTTAACGAAAAACAAAGATTTTTGAGAAACCAGTAGTTCACTTTGATTTGAAGTCCCAATTAACAAATTAACTAATCAACCAATTTACTTAACATGGCATACGATGTAGTAGTTCTCGGTAGCGGACCCGGCGGTTATGTGGCGGCTATACGCGCCTCCCAACTGGGTTTCAAAACAGCGATCATTGAAAAGGAAAGTCTTGGGGGAATCTGTCTGAACTGGGGTTGTATCCCGACCAAGGCACTGCTGAAAAGCGCGCAGGTATATGAGTATGTCAAGCATGCAAAGGATTTCGGGATCGATGCATCCGGCACACCCCAGTTTGAAGGTATTATCAAAAGAAGCCGCGGGGTGGCGGATAAAATGAGCAAAGGTGTGCAGTTCCTGATGAAGAAGAACAAGATTGATGTGATCATGGGTTATGGCAAACTGGTATCCAAAGGTAAACTTGAAGTGACCGATAAGGACGGGAAAAGCCAGGTAATTGAAGCAAAGCATACCATTATCGCTACCGGAGGCCGCAGCCGTGAACTCCCCTCCATGAAAATAGACGGTAAAAAGATCATCGGTTACCGTGAAGCCATGGTGCTGCCGCAAATACCAAAGTCCATGATCATTGTCGGAAGCGGCGCCATCGGCGTGGAGTTCGCCTATTTCTATAACAGTATGGGCACGAAAGTGACCATTGTTGAATTCATGCCCCGCATCGTGCCGGTGGAAGACGAGGATATTTCCAAAGAACTGGAGAAACAATACAAGAAGAACGGTATCACTATTATGACCAGCAGTGAAGTGACCTCCGTCGACACTTCAGGCGGGGGCGTGAAAGCAAACGTGAAATCCACCACCGGTGAAACAACCCTGGAGGCGGATATTCTGTTAAGCGCTGTGGGTATTGCTGCCAATATTGAAGGTATTGGACTGGAATCAGTGGGCGTAAAAACAGATAAGGGAAAAGTCCTTGTCGACAAATACGGCCAGACCAATATTCCGGGGATCTATGCAATCGGCGATTGTTCACCCGGGCAGGCACTTGCTCATGTGGCCAGCAAAGAAGGTATCATTTGCGTGGAAGCAATTGCTTATACGGAAAATAAGTACCATCACCAACCCGAACCCATCGACTATAATAATATCCCCGGTTGTACTTATTGCATCCCGGAGATCGCGTCTGTTGGTTACACGGAAAAACAGGCTAAGGAACAGGGTTATGAGGTGAAAGTGGGTAAATTCCCCCTCAGTGCTAGCGGCAAGGCCTCAGCGGCCGGTCACCCGGAAGGATTTATCAAAGTGATCTTTGATGCCAGGTACGGCGAATGGCTCGGCACGCACATGATCGGTTATAATGTGACCGAATTGATCGCGGAAACCGTAACGGCCAGAAAATTAGAAACCACCTATCATGAGGTACTGAATGCGATCCACCCGCACCCCACGATCAGCGAGAGTATAAAGGATGCCATCGAGGTCGCCTATGGCGAGGCCATTCATATTTAAAAAATCCCGGGATCCAAATAAAGTAAAAAGGACTTCCTTAATTCGGGGAGTCCTTTTTACTAACATAAAGAAATAAAAAAAGGGGTCACTGAAAGTGCCCCCCGTTGCTTGCTCGCCTGCAAAAACTTTAGTATTTGCGGGCTTGTCCGCTGTTGCTTTTAACTACGCAAAAGCTTCGTCGGAAAAATTAGTGAAAGCGGACTGTTAGTATAAATTGGTTGCGACTCAAAATTTAACAAACTTCAGTTTCATAGACTCCCCGTCATCCTTTTTCGCTGCAAGGAAATACATACCTGCCTGAAATTTACTTATATCAATACGTATTGTTTTACCGGTAACCATCACATTCATAACGACTTGCCCCTGTAAATTGATAATGCTGATAGTTTTCCCCACCCAACGCTGGTCATAAGTAAGGTCAAGGTTCAGAATGCTATTGGCCGGATTAGGGTATAGCTGAGGGTGCAACCATTTCGGATCTGTTTCGGGCAGGGGGATCTCATTGATCAAAGGAGCTGTCAGACCTTTTGAGCTTAAAATAGCATGCCGCGCAGCTCCGGCTTCAAACAGCGCTCTCATTTTCGCTTTCTGGCCAAGGGTGAAGATATTCATGCAGGCATCACTGGTCAGGTCCATATAATTCATATACATATCACCGTGAGGACCATTACCGCAGGTAATATTGATCACACCGGGGCATTCGATATTAAAACCGGCCTGTTTAGGTGTATCGGCAACTCCGTCATCTCCGCAATACTGGTCGCCCCAGATATGCTTAAGGTTCAGCCAGTGTGCGATCTCATGAACAGCGGTCTTCCCCATTTCATAGCCTGACATTGTATTGATTGTGCCAAATGCCGGGAATCCGATCACCACACCATCTTTGTCCGGGTCATCGCCTGGCAGGCTGGAATATCCCGCCACGCGGTTCAAATTGCAAACCCAGATATTGAGATAGCTGCTGGGATCCCAGGCGTCATCGCCCATTTCAGCGGAAAACTTCATTTTATCATTGGCCTGCCATTCTTTCACCGGGGTATATTTACGGACGATCCCGGTAGTGGCCCTTCTCTTTGGATCAGAGATGGCCAACTGGAATTCGATGCCACAATCGGCTGCCAGGGGTCTGAAATAAGAAGGGGTATTGACCGTATCAGCCATGCGTCGGCGGAAATTCTGGTTCAGGGCCTCGATCTGGCTCATCACCTGAGCGACAGATATCTTCTCTGATGGGTTATGATAAAGATTATGCACTACAACGGGTATCTTAATGATCGTCTCTTCTCCACGCGCGGTGCTGGCATTTATTTCCGTGAATTGCTGTACAAATGCTTCGATCCGGTTGAGATTATCCGCCAGGAATTGATTTTCCTTCAACCTTTTTTGCCTGTAATTGCCGGCCTCGCAACTTTTTTGTGCAGCCAGTGGGTGGGAGAATACCAATGCCCAGAATAGTAGAAAGATGCCCGCCTTCATAGTATCCAAATCTTTTAGTGTTACGGTATGGCTATTGTTTTAAAGCCATTCGGCCATCATGAAGATTGGATAGTCTGCCAGGCCAGGGCCGTGCAGTTAAATACAGATCAGGATAATTGGGAAACTAAAGGAGGCGTTCCAGGGATACGATTTCGGAGGGAAATTCTTCGGTAAGGATTAATGTGATTCCAAATATAATTCAATTAATCAATTGTGCAAGAAGTTTTTGTATCGTATTTTTCCCATTTCCATGTTTACCCTTATGAGCTTTAACAAGGAAGTAGAGGTTCAGCACTTATTTTTGCCCCTGCGGCCGGTTCTACAGGCGAGTCCTGCGGACCTCCGTCCAAATCAATGTATATCATGAAAAAACTCCTTCCAGCCCTTACCCTGCTCGGTATATTTGCATGTAAGAACAAGGACACCCAAAACGGAAACGACCCGTTACCCAATGCACCCAGGATCATGAACTTCTCGATCATTGCCACCTACCCGCATGATACTTCCTCCTACACACAGGGTCTGCTCATTTACAAAGGTGAAATGTATGAAGGAACAGGTAATTACGGGCGCTCCAAACTCCGGAAAGTGGACCTCAAAACGGGAAAAGCCCTGAAACAGATCGAGCTCGATAAAAAATATTTTGGAGAAGGTGTGACCATCCTGAATGATACAATCTACCAGCTTACCTGGAAAGAAAAGACCGTTTTTGCTTACTCCCTTAAAGATTTCAAAAAGATAAAAGAATTCAGCATCAATGCGGAAGGCTGGGGACTGACCACGGACGGAAAACAACTGATCGCCAGTGACGGTTCCAGTACGCTGTATTATTATGATCCGGCAACATTCAAATTACTGAAGACGCAGGATGTCACGGAAGCCGGGAGCCTTTCTTTCAATCTCAATGAACTTGAATACATCGATGGTTATATTTACGCCAACCAATATCTCGCCCCTTATATTTTCAAAATAGACCCGGCCAGCGGTTCGATTGTCGCCAAGGCCGACCTGACCAATCTCTGGGCAAGGATACAGGCCAATGATCCCGATGCCGAAGTACCGAATGGCATAGCTTATGATGCGGCGACAAAGAAGATTTACATTACGGGAAAGTGGTGGCCGGAGTTGTACGAGGTGCAGTTTAGCCAGTAACCCCCTCCGCCCCCTGAAGGGGGAACTTTAGACTCTGATAGTTTTAAGTTTTCTCATTGCAGGCAAAAGTGCGTAGCCTTTTTTAACTACTCAAGCTTACTCTTCTTCAACTACTGGATACTCCAAAAATAGACTTCTGATCTCTTTTCGTTTACAACCTAAATAATAAACAGTATCAGAAATAGTAAGAACGATTGATGCCCCGGCATTTAGATCATACTCACCAACCTTACCATCAATTTCAATTTTGCCAGTATAAGAACAAGGCATAATTACATAGTCCAAATCCCAAATTAAACCCGGGATAGGTTCTGAAAATCTAAAAATCCTCTCTATATCGCTCTTTGTAAGTGCCCATTTTTTACAGCGATTATTAAAGTCCATTTGTGCAGTACTGTCATATATGAATTGCCTCTCAGTTGTGATAATATTTATTATCGATTTTTCTGAAAGATTTAGTTTTTTAATGGGAAGAGTGTCTTTAAAATCGG
>CAZEZE010000233.1:0-4879 GCA_964516445.1 uncultured Chitinophaga sp.
CCGCATACTGTAATCCAGCCACCCGGTGCTGGTGCAGCGCATGTGAACTTGTTTCCATGAACACATGAGTGCAACCGGCAGTGACCATCTGCGCCAGCAAGCGGTTCAGTTGAACGGCATCCGGTGTGGTGTAATCGGCCGGTACCACGTTGGCACCCACCCGGTTTTCCACGGTGCTGATCAGCCCGCATGTATATCCCAGTCTTGTAAAGAGCTTATATAATAATGTCGCTATTGTCGTTTTCCCGTTTGTTCCGGTCACCCCAACCAGTTTCACCTGCTCCGACGGTCTGCCGAAAAAATTGCCCGCAATAAATGCCGCAGCCGCACCGCTGTTCTCCACCTGCACATAAACCACCGCCTCCTGTTGAGTGGAAGGGATTACTTCGCATACTATAACCCCCGCCCCGTTCTCAATCGCTTTTTCAATGAACCGGTGACCATCCGTGGCCATCCCTTTTACCGCTACGAAAACTGCACCTTTTGTTATCTTTCTCGAATCGGTCTGCACATCTCTTATTTCCACGGATGTACTCCCTACTACTGACCGGATCGCCACTTTATATAATACATCCTGCAATAACACGTTTACGCTAAACTTTAAACATTAAACCGCTCAACTCAATTCAAGTATCACTGTTATTCCTTTTGCCAGTTGCGTTCCGGGCGAAATGGACTGCATGGCCACTTTCCCTTTCCCGCGTACAGCCACCTTTAATCCCATACTCTCCAGTATATACAATGCATCTTTCAGGCCCATTCCCCTTACATTGGGCATCACCTGTTTCCGGATAGTTAATGTCTTCAGCATGGGCTGCCGGTTGACTGCCATCACCTGGCCCCATTCCTGCTGAACGGCAGAATCCGTATAAGGAACCTGCATGGAACGCATCACTTTCTTAATATCCTCTGCTGCGCCTGCATAGAAATAAGCAGCACTGTCCTTCACGGTTTCATAAGGGGTCGGGCTTTTGCGCTGAACATATATCGCGTAGAGTTTGGTGGCGATCTCCCTGAAAACGGGTGCGGCCAGCGTTCCGCCATAGTGCGATGCGGCATGGGGTTTGGTACGGATCACCACGATACAGGTGTACTGCGGCTTATCGGCGGGGAAATAACCAACAAAAGTTGCCTGGTAAACACCGTGGGCGTATTTGATGGCGCCATCGGATACATGCGCGGTTCCGGTCTTACCCGCTACAGTAAACGGCATTCCTTTAAACACCCGGGTGGCAGTACCATCCGTCACCGTTGCTTCCATCGCCGAACGGGCGGCCTCCGCCACTTCCGGTTTGCAGATATTCTTCTCCAGTTCGATGGGTTCAAATTGTTTCACCAGTATCCCATTATGCCTGATGCTTTGCACCAGGTAAGGTTTCATCATCCTGCCATTATTCGCAATGGCATTATACAAGCTGAGTGTATGCAGCGGGCTTACCTGCAGGCCATACCCGAAACTCATCCAGAGCATGTTCCCTTCCGCGCTGCCTTTCTGATCAAGCGGTGCCATGGTAGGTTTAGGCACATCGGACAGATCGATGGGTACCCTGACATCCAAATGGAACCGGTGCAGGTATTCTTTCAGCTCGGCGGGTCGTTTTGCAAATGCCTTGTAAGCCAGTTTGCTCATCCCTACATTGGAACTATGGGCAAAGCATTCCTTTACGGTGAGCACCGGTCTCGGTGACCTTTCCGCATCGGTAACCATTTTATTGCCTACCTGCGCCCGTCCGGCTCCGCCTACTTCCACTTTATCATCAATCCGGCTGGTTCCCTTATCCAGTACGGATAACAAAGTGGCGAGTTTGATCGTGGAGCCTGGTTCGGTAGCACGAAGCGCATAATTATCATCTTCCCAGTAGGTGCCATCGGGACGGCGGCCGAGGTTGGCCATGGCCTTTATCTTACCGGTATTTGTTTCCATTACGATCGCTGTTCCATAGGGACCCTCACACTGCTGCATCATCCGCAGCAAAGCGGTTTCTGTGATGTCCTGGATATTGACATCAATGGTTGTATGTATATCTTTACCGTTCTCGGGATCTGATTGCGTTCCTTCAATGGGAATAGCGGTATTCCCGGCGATATAACGGACCAGGCGGTGACCATCATGTCCGCTCAGCAGGGTATCATAACTTCTTTCGAGCCCGACATTTTGTTTTTTGGTTTTTCCGTTACTGCTGATATGTTCACGGGAGAGACCGATGGTACGGTTGGCCAGCAAACCATACGGCAATAATCGTTTGCTGTTGACCTCGGTGATGACCCCGCTCTTATTTCTGCCGAGACGCACCAGCGGAAAATCGCGGAAGGCCCTGTAGTCTTCAAAGCTCAGTTTTTTCTTCAGCGGGTAATACCGGTTATTTGCTGCATAAGCCTGCTTCAGTTCCTTTTTATAAGCGGCGGCGGTTTTATCACCGAAATAAGCCGACAGGGCAATGGCGAAAGAGTCGATATGCTCTTGGAAGCGTTTTCCTTTTTTTTCCCGGAGTCCGTCAGCATTAAAATCAATGAAGATGTCAAAAGTGGGAATGGATGTACTGAGCATTTGCCCGTCTTCGCTGTAGATAGTGCCTCTTTCGGCAGATAAGGGGACGATCCTGCGGTGGAGACTGTCGCTCATACTGCGCCAGTGACTTCCTTCGAAGCGCTGTATGTAGAACGCCCTGCCGAGTACGACCAGGCTCAGCACCGTGATGCCGAGAAAGCTGACGTACACTCTCCACAATATGTCCTTTTTTACGTCCACCGTTCGTTTCACCTGCCATGGCCTCCAACGAGGTTTGAACTTTGTTGGTTCATTCAGCGACGGCAAGCTGGTTTTTTAGTTGTTGTTCGTATTCTTTCCTTCTTCCTTTTTCCAACGCAGCTTTCGCAGGTTTGGAAATGGGGAGGATTTATAAGCTGACAGCCGAATCTTTCAGTACAACCGGCGACTCCGTCAGTTCTTTCAGTCCCAGCGGTTCCACCGCTTTTACCAGTTCGCTTTGTTTGCTCCGCCCCATCACTTTACTTTTCACATCGGTGTATTCGTACTGTAATTCTTTTACTTCTTTGCCGGTGCGGTTGATCTGGCGGATAGTTTTGTCCGCGTAGTGCCCGTTGTAGATATAGATCACCGCCAGCACGGAGAGGAACAAAAAGAACGGGACCTGCCTGACCACCGACTGATAATTCAGCCAGCGTTTCCACCCGGTGTGCTCTTTTTCGGAGGCTGCCGGGGCGGACCGAAGGTTCCGTTCTTTTGGATTTTGTTGTTCCTGGTTCATGAGTTATCAGCTCGTTTGTTTTGGTTTTTCTTCGCCCGCCCTAACGTTTGCGAAGGCGGAGGTTGATTTCAAAGGATATAGATTTTCCTTTTTTTTAGACCCTCTATATTTACACTCTTGAATTTCTATGTTTATACCATCATCAATTTTTCCGCTACCCGCAGTTTCGCGCTTCTCGACCGGGGGTTCCGTTTCATTTCACTTTCCGATGGCACCACTGGTTTTTTGGTTATCACTTTCAGTTCATTCACCTGTTCTGTATTGATAAAGGGATGCTCTTCCGGTTCATCGAATGAACCGCGGCGAAAAAAAATCTTTACCAGTCTGTCCTCAAGGGAATGAAACGTAATGATGGCTGCTCTGCCACCTGGTTTTAGCAAGGATGGGATTTGCTGAAGCATCTCTTTCAACGCGCCTAATTCGTCATTTACTTCAATTCTCAACGCCTGGAAAACCTGGGCAAAGTACTTTTGGGGATTTCCTTTAACTATTTCCCGGATTGCATTTTTAAATCCATCAATTGTTTTGAGAGAGGTGGTGCTGCGGACCTCCGTGATCTTTTTCGCCAGGGTTTTCGCATTGGTCACTTCACCATACAGTTCAAACAATTTGTGTAACCGCTGTTCCGTATAGGTGTTCACCACTTCAAAAGCTGTCAGTGACTGGCGCCGGTCCATCCGCATATCCATACCGGCATTGAACCGTATCGAAAAACCCCTTTCCGCCTCATCGAACTGGTGGCTGCTCACCCCCAGATCCGCCAGTATGCCATCGACCGCTATGATACCATGCAGACGAAGGAATCGTTGCAGGTGACGAAAGTTTTGCGGGATAAAAAGTATCCGTTCGTCTACCGGCAGGCCTGCCGGTCCGGCAGGCAGGTTTTTCGCGGCATCTGCATCCTGGTCAAAGGCTACCAGTTTACCTTCTGCTCCCAGTTGCTGAAGAATGGCTTTGGAATGCCCGCCACCACCAAATGTGCAGTCGACATAGATACCAGCGGCCCTGATATTCAGTGCCGCTATCGTTTCCTCAAGCAGTACTGGTATGTGGTATCCTGTTTCCACAATGGTTAATTAATAATGATGAATCATTCATTCCTGCTGCCTCCCAGCACCTGGTTACCCAGGTCACTCAGTGCATCCGAAGAAATTGAATCAAAGAACTGTTTGTACTTATTACTATCCCAGATTTCTAATTTGTCGCCTGTTGCCATCAGCACGATATCCTTCTGCAGTTCCGCGTAAACCTTCAGGCTGGGCGGCAACAGGATCCGTCCGGCCGTATCGGGTTCCACATATGTGGCCCCGTTCAGAAAAGCCCGCCTGAATTCCCTTTGCCTGGGGTCGAATTCATTCAGGCCATTGATCTTGTTAAAGAGCGGTTCCCAGGTTTTCATGGGATAAAGAGCCAGGCACCTTTCAAAACCCCTGTTGATAACGAAACGGCTGGCTTCCCCTTCCGGCAGTTGCTTTTTGAACCCCGCCGGGAGGAGGAACCGCCCCTTGGCGTCCAAAGTAGCCTCGAATTCTCCGAGAAAGCCTGTCATTATCAGTGAATTGGGTCAATTTTGAATTAATTGACACAAAATAACACTTTTTCCCACTTAA
>CAZEZE010000234.1:0-4838 GCA_964516445.1 uncultured Chitinophaga sp.
GAGAGAGGATCAGCAGTTTCAATTCGGGGGAACGGTACTGAAGAAATAATTCCAGGGCCTGTGCATTACTAAGGTGACCTTCGTCTCCTCGGATCCTTTTTTTTAAATGATAGGGATAGGTGCCTTTCTCCAGCATATCCTCGCAGTAATTGGATTCAAGGAATGCGGCATGGCACTGGCTGAAATATTTAATAACCCTTTTACAGGCATATCCTATATCGGTGATCACTCCGACATTCACCCCGCTTCCGCTGATCATAAAACTGTGCGGGTCCGCCGCATCATGACTTTTCCGGAAGGGCGTTACCGATAATTCTCCGATGGAAACCGGTTTACCATGTTGGAAGGAACGGATCTGTGAGGGTTCAAGAGGGATCCTGCCGTTCTTTAATGTGCCGCTGGTGATATAGACAGGCAGCCTGTGTTTTTTGGCAATGCCCGGTACTCCGCTGATATGGTCGGAATGTTCGTGTGAAACAAAAAGCGCCCGGATCTTATCAAAGGAGAGATCCAGTTCTTTCATCCGCCTTTCCGTTTCCCGGCAACTGAGCCCCGCGTCGATCAGGATCGCATCCCGGCTGTTGCCAATATAATAACAATTGGCATTGCTGCCGGAATTAAGGGAGGAGATGAGAAGGGACATGGGGCAAATGTATTGAAACAGTCTGGCAGTAAGCAGTCGGCAGTCCCCAGTCTTCAGTCGACAGTCTGCAGTCGGCAGCCGAGGAGTCCCGTCATCCCGAGCGAAGCGAGGGATCTGCGCCGTAAGATGCTAAATAATGATTAACTCTGGTGTCTTTTTTACTTCATCGAAAGAGGTCTGCTTATTGTATAGGATGATTTTGGCATAGATCCCTCCTTCGTCGGGATGACGTTTAAAGTAGATTAGTCGTCTTCACCCGCCGAAACCTTGGCGTAGGTGGGGTGTCGTCAGTCAGGCTGTCAAGCAGTAAGCCGTCGGGAAAAATATTATCACTGCTCAAAAATCATTTCAAAGGCTCAACTCTTCCGAAGAAATCCATTGGCGTTCGGTTGCTGAGGATGATGTCGAGGGAGGCTTTGCCGTTTTCGAAAAAGATGAAACTGGCGGATAATACATCTGATACATCGCGCGGCTTCAGGGTTACCAGCCATTTGCCGGGTGATTTTTCCACTTTGTTAATGGTGAATTTAATGCTGGTAAAATCCAGCGGGCCCTTGCCATCGGGAAAACGGGCCGGTCCCTGCATGGTTCCCGAATAGGGGAGGTTGAAAACAGCCGTATCGCCGCTGCAACGCACTTCATAACCCAAGCTGAGCTGGGTGCTGCGTCCGATAGGCGGATCTGATCTTTCCGCAATGAAAACCCACCGGTTATCCTGGATGGCTCCTTTGATTTCCTCTATAGAAACCGTTACCGGCTGGGCTGTTGAGCAGGCGCTAAAAAGGGTGCTTACGATGGCCAGCAGGGTGGCAACATATATCGTCCGGGCGGATGCTGAATGTTTCATAACGAATGATTTTATAGTACAAAGTTACGATGAAGCGGAGCCCTTCAGTTGTTAAAACCGCTATAAGGCGGGGTGAGACGGGATGGGAAATCCCGGGCTGTGGAAAGAAAAAAAGTCAATTTTCCATTGGGAAAATGAAAAAACCTATATTTGACTATGGTATGCATCACGCATTCCGATGAATTTGAAAACCCGTTAACATTCTAAATTAAAAACAACATGGCAACAAAAAAGAAGGCTGCTAAAAAAGCCGCCAAGAAACCAGCCGCTAAGAAAGCCGTAAAGAAAGCTGCAAAAAAGAAACCAGCCGCTAAGAAAAAATCAGCCCGCAAACCAAATGCCGCCTTCATGAGGGCAATGACACCGAGTGCCGCATTGGGCGTAGTAGTCGGAACAAAAGCATTGCCCCGTACCGAGGCAGTAAAAAGGATCTGGGCTTACATCAAGAAGAACAAACTGCAGGACAACAAGAACAGGCGCATGATCAATACCGATGCCGCGCTGAAAGCAGTATTCGGCAACAAGGGCCAGGTATCTATGTTCGACATCGCTAAGTACCTGGGCAAACACCTGAGTTAATTCTTGCGGTGAATGAAAAGACTAAGGGCCCCTTTGAAAGAGGCCCTTTTTTATTTCGATCCCCTTTTAAAAGAACCAAGAACCGAAGAACCTCCGAAGGAGTCTCCAAGGGAGTCCTTCGGACCTTTGGACAAGAACCAAATAAGCACCAAATTTAAAATCAGAAAAGTCTCCATAAGAAAATATCGGTTAAAAGGATATTAAGGTATCGCAATATGGAAGTTGAGTTCTTACAAACAGTAGGAAAAATTATTCTATAAACGATCTATAGTCCCCCCTTGTGGGGGATTTAGGGGGGCTGAAGTTCCAAGCTCCAAATCAAAAATTAAAAATTGGACCCTGTGTTTACTGCGTTTCCTCATTATAGCACGTTTGTCTTGCTAGTTCTGCTATGAATGTCATACCGGCCTTTCAATAACAGGGTCTTGCATTAAAAACCGGCATCTGTCCGGAGCGATTCGAGTCAGATAGTTCCCATGTAACACTTACAAGCCAGGGGTGTCATTGATATCCGGTGCCGGTGGCCGATACTTATGACTTTTCAGGTTCAACGTATATTATCTTCGTATCAAACCCGCAAATTCGTATCATGAAAAAACAGGTTTTTTTTATACTTTTTCTTTTTCATTTTTTTCAGCATATAGCCGCACAGGAGCTGCCTGTATTGAAACAACAGGTGGGACTCGACGAGGTCTCCGGTGCCATCAGCCATGCGGACGGGAACAATATGCTGGTGAAAAGCGGGGAGAACAATTACACCCTGATCGACCAGGTATCCAAAATTCAGTTGGGCACAGTGCAGGTGGACATTGGTTCGATTAGTCTTCCCGGCCTGGGACTGGCCTTCCTTACAGGCAGCCATCGCTTTATCGTTTCCGACGGAAGAGTATTGCTGGAACATGATTTTCTCAGGGGCAAAACGGATACTGTTTTTAACGCTGTCCGTTTCCCGGAATTCATCATTAATTGCATGCCACTGCCGGGCGAAAAGAACAAACTGCTCATCGCTGTTAAAAAATACCCGGTGGATGCAAAAGGCAATGTTTATTTTGAAAAAGCGGATGCAAAGAATAACAGGGTGTTTGACGACAGCCGTAATTGCCGTCTCCTTTTATATGACCTGACCACCCGCGCCGTATTGAAAAGCGTGCCCGTCAATTTTGCCGTAACCTGTTTTGCCATTACGCCCGGGGAGAACAATTCGCTCCTGGCCGGCACTTTTGACGGGGATGTGCTGAAAGTCGACACATCGCTGCAGCATACAAAACTCTTTCATGCTTTTAACGCGCCGGTACACAGTCTGCAAAGCCTGCAGGGCGTGATACTGACCATTCCCCATCTCGGTCCAAAATTCATCGGGACGGAAGGAGAGGGCCGGCTCCTGTTTTATACTGTCTCCACCGCTGAAAAAAAGATCATTCAGTTGCCGGAACAAATACCGGTGCAGGAGGAAAGGGATGCCATGAAACTACTTCCTTCTTCACAGGTGAAAAAAACATGGACCTACACTCCCGCTAATGCCTTCCTGGTAAATTATGGATTCAGCCGCCTGCTGCAGGTGAATCTTCCCGGCCTCGACACCATAAATTATCCCGTTGATTATGTAGCGGCGGATTTTTATTGTTTCAACCGCGACAGCACGCAACTGCTCGCAGCCGCCACCGGAAGAGTCACCGCATTCGGGGTAACGGGAGGACTGCTGATGTACGGGTTACAACGAAAAAAAGCGGAAAGCTTTTTCCGTAAACCCGCTGTACAGGAGGAGTTTAAGCAGATCGTCAAATTGTGGGACCGCGACGGGAACTATCATATACTGGCCAAACGAAGCAATTATTTTGTACCGGATACCATTGTCATTTTTTCCAGCAATAATACCAATCCTTCCTTTCTTATTGGTCCGAATGGCGCCTTTACCATTAATCCGGAAGACACTTCACTAACCATCAGCAAAAGCGGCCGCCTGCTCATTGGAAAACTCAAGCTGGAAAAATTATCATTGGGCAGCTACCGCTTTTCAATCGGATCCCGACCCGGTCCCGCAGATAGTCTCCAAGCCGGGATATTCCAGCTCCTGTTTGATTCGAAGCAGCACAATGCAACTGATATTCCCTATGGTATCAGCGGGGTAAAACAGGCCGGGGACTCCCGGCTCCTGCTAACCGGTTACAGTTATGCGGGTAATAATACAGTTTATAGCGTGCTGATACTGGACAGTAACGGTAAAACATTATTCAAAGCCGGCAACCTGGAAACCGGGATATTCAGCGATTTCGCGAAACTTTCACCTTCCGGGAAATTTATCGCCTTGTACCGGCAAATAAAAACCGCATCCTTTATCGAACTGTGGGACTGGAAGCAGAACCGGAAGATTTTCAGCCGGACTTTCAGTGGAAATGAGCGACCCGGACATTTCTGTTTTGACAAAACAAAAGATATATGTTGGTTTTCGAATAACCGGGGAGATAAAGGCTTTGATATATTCAGGATCGACCCTGCCGCGGCAACTATAAAAGCGGAGTTGGTTTTCAACGATCCTTCTTTTATTTCCTTTGAAACCGATATGCAGCGCGACCTGGTGGCGGTGGAAAGCTATAGCCAGTTGCATCTCCTGCGACTCAGCAACCGGGAAATTGTTTGGGAGAACTATCCCTTTTCCTCCGGGTTTAGCATCGGGCATCTCCCCGGTGGCTTTGCCTGGTCCTCTGAGCGGGAAATGCATATTGTAACTAACGGCAATGATCACCTGCATTTTACCTCTTTTGCACCTTA
>CAZEZE010000235.1:0-4779 GCA_964516445.1 uncultured Chitinophaga sp.
CCACGCCAAGGGCCTCTTCGATAAAATAGTGGATATCGCGACCTGTTATCTGCAGGCGGAACCATCCAATAGTGTGAGGGAAGCGATCCGTGAGTATGCCATCGCCAATCAGCTTAGTTTTTATAATGTTCGCCATCATACCGGTTTTATCCGGAATGTACAGTTGCGGGTCTGTACTACCGGTGAAGTAATGGCCAATGTGATCGTGGCAGAGGATGATCCCGGTAAGTTAGACCCGATGATGAAACACCTGCAGGAAACAATTCCTGCTGTTACCACCTGGGTATATACCATTAATCAAAAAAAGAATGACAGCCTCTATGATCTCTCCCCGGTCACTTTTTCCGGGAAGGGATATGTGGTCGAAAAACTGTCCGCAGGCCCGGGGGAGGAGTTTCAATTCAAGATCGGGCCAAAATCTTTTTTTCAGACGAATACCAAACAGGCGGAACAGCTTTACAGGGTGACGATGGAATTTGCGGAACTGACCGGTAAGGAAATCGTTTATGATCTTTATTGCGGAACTGGCAGCATTGGTATTTTTGTCAGCAAGCATGCCGGTAAGATCATCGGAGTGGATGTGATCGAAGAAGCGATCGAAGATGCCAGGGAAAATGCGTCGTTGAACAACCTTGATAAAACTGCTTTCTTCGCCGGGGATGTGATCGATGTGTGCAATGACGATTTTTTTACAGCGCACGGGCGCCCGGATGTGATCATCACCGATCCGCCCCGGGCAGGCATGCATGAAAAACTGGTGAAGAAGATCCTGGAAATGGAAGCCCCCGTTGTTGTGTACGTGAGCTGCAACCCGGCCACCCAGGCCCGTGACCTGCGCCTGCTGGATGAAAAATATACCGTGACAAGAGTGCAGCCGGTCGATATGTTCCCGCATACCCACCATATTGAGAACGTGGTACAACTTAAACTGAAAATCCTTTTATAAATTTTATGAAATCGACTCTTCCGATAACCAGTAATTTTACCGCATGAGCAATTTCCGGTTTACAAGGCCTGATAGTTTTCCGCCTATCGTAAAGAACATTATCATTATAAATGTCCTGGTCTATGCGGCCCAGATCTTACTGGCCAACCAATTCGATGTTACAGAAAAACTTATGATGTGGCCGGTCATGCCTGAAAAACTGCATGAATTATTAGTGCAAGCAAAATACCTCGACAGCTCTATGAAATTTCAGCCGTACCAGTTAGCGACACATATGTTCGCCCATGCACCACCCCCTACGCTGTTCCATATTTTATTTAATATGTTCACCCTTTATATGTTTGGTAGGGTGCTGGAGAATGTATGGGGTCCAAAAAGGTTCTTGATCTTTTACCTGGTTTCAGGTTTAGGGGCTGCTGCACTGCATCTGGGTATTCAGTATTTCCGCTGTGAACAATTATTGCAGGCGTTCGATAGTAATGATATTATCAGCGTAAAAGAAAGATTGGGCGCAGTAGCACCAGCACTCGGCGCATCAGGGGCTATAATGGGTGTAATGGCTGCCTTTGCCTATCTTTTTCCTAATACACAACTATATATCATGTTCATTCCCTTCCCGGTAAAGGCCAAATGGGCCATGCTGGGTTTGGCAGCAATAGACCTGTTTGGTGGGGTGGCCAGGATCAGCGGTGACAACCTGGCCCATTTTGCCCACCTCGGCGGGGCCCTGACAGGTTTTTTACTCGTACTTTTCTGGAACAAAACGAACAGGAGGACGTTATATTGAAAGTCATGAAAGGTCATATAAGTCAAATCAGTCAAATAGGTCAAATGCATCAATTTATTATGATCACTATTGTCAGCATATGACCTATTCCGAAAAACGATACCAGCAGCAACTGAAACTGGGCAGGAACAGCAGTGACCTTTTCCTGCTGATGGCCATTTGCCTGATCGTTTTTGTGGGGCTTGCATTTGTCAAGGCCCTCTGGCATTTTAATAACCCGGATAAGGAAGTGGCAAAGGCGCTCTTTAATAAAAATGTACTCGGTCTTTTTACGCTGCCGGCTGATACGGGACAATGGCTGCAGCAACCCTGGACCGTTCTCAGCGCCATGTTCGTGCATGATAACAATGATGTGTGGAAAGTTTTCGCCAACATGTTCTGGCTGGGATCTTTTGGTTATATCCTGCAGGATCTCACGGGCGGGAAAAAAATAATCCCGGTTTTCATTTATGGGGCGCTGGGGGGTATGATCGCTTTTGTACTGGCGTATAATTTCCTCCCCTCTTTGAAAACACAGTTATCGCTTGCTTCCATGGGAGCCGCCACCTGCGGCGTTATGGCCGTGGCGGTTGTTACTACACTGATCTCACCGAATTACCGTCTTTTCCCGATGATCGGTGGCGGGATCCCCCTCTGGGCGCTTACGGCCCTTTACCTGATCACCAGTTTTGCTACCGTCTCCGTTAGCGATACGGGGACACTGGTTACCCTTTTTGCCGCGGCGCTTACGGGATTGTTTTTCTTTTTCGCCCTGCGCAAAGGGTACGACTGGAGTGAATGGATGAATAATTTCTTCGATTGGGTCAATAACCTTTTCAATCCCGATAAACCCAAAAAGGGAAAGACACTGAAGGAAGAGTTGTTTTACAAGTCTCACTCTTCCCCTTACAGCAAAACGGCCAGGCTGACGCAGGAACGGATCGATGCCATCCTCGATAAGATCGGCCAGCAGGGTTTTGATGTTCTCACGGAAGAGGAAAAAGAATTGCTCAAAAGGGCAAGCCGGGAAGATATCTGAGCCGGATGACACGAATTCATTTTAATTCGTGAAATTCGTATCCTTATGGCCACCCGCTTCCGGATCCTTACCAAGAAGGTTTTTATTATCAGCAATATCGTGCTGGTGATTTTTTTCCTTCTTTCCTGCCTGGTTCCCCTCCTGAACCCGCAAAAATGGTGGTTCATCGCTTTCCTCGGACTGGCCTTCCCGCTATTACTGCTGCTGAACCTGCTCTTTATCGCAGGCTGGATCATCATACTCCGGCCACGTTATGCCCTGATCTCCGGCATTGCACTGCTGTTCAGCGTGAAGAACGTCATGGTGTTCTTTGGTTTTCATGTCACCGGCGGATTTGATTACAAAAAAGAACCCGGGACATTACGGGTGGTCACCTGGAACGTGGCCCGTTTCATAGAGCTGAAGCGCAACAGCAACAAGGGCAGCCAGAAAAGACTGAAAATGTTCGAGCTCCTTCGTCAGCAGGATGCGGATGTACTCTGCCTGCAGGAATTTCACACTTCCATCGACTCCGTTTATTACGACAATATCAGCCCCATACATAAGGATCTTGGTTATCCCTATTATTATTTCTCCTTCGATGAGGATGGCGACAACCACTATTACAGCTCGATCATTTTCTCCCGTTTTCCGTTTGCCGACACCGGCCGTATCCGTTACCCGCGACCCACCCTGCCGGATGTACTTATGTATGCCGATATCCTGGTGGGAGGGGATACGATCCGGGTATACACCACCCACCTGCAATCCCTTCAACTGGGTAAACATGATTATGACCGCATCGGCAAGATCACCAGCGGGGAAGACAGCATGGTGGCCAATTCCAGGAGCATACTGGGTAAAATCAGGAAAGGATTTTCCCACCGCAGCATACAGGCCGATATGGTACACGAGGTCATGGGCAATTCGCCGCATCCGTATGTTCTCTGCGCCGACCTGAATGATGTACCCAATTCCTATACCTATGCCACGGTGAGGGGAGACCTCCAGGACGCATTTCTGAAAAAAGGATTCGGGATCGGCCGCACATTTACCGGGTTGTCACCCACGCTCCGGATCGACTATATATTCCCGGATGATCATTTCCGGGTAAAGCAATTCAACCGGCTGGTGAAAAACCTCTCCGATCATTATATGCTGGTCGCGGACCTGCAACTGAAGAAATAATTTTGTAACTTTACAGTATGAATTTTCTCTACCGTATTAGTTGTTGTTGCTGTTAGCATTTCCGGGCCTTCGTCCGGAACCTTCTCTTTTTACTAGAAGCTATCTCAAAACTCGAATTTGACGGAAATTTAACCACGGAGGACACTGAGCTTACCAAAGAAAAATCATTATTCTGCTGTGCTCTCTGTGGTTTTTTAACAACGGAGGGCACGGAGTTGGCAGGAAATGTACGCTGTGTTCTCTGTGGTTAATATTGACTATTGAGATAAGTTCTAATCTATTTTTTATCATCTTTGCCTCGCGGCAATTACCGGCGGGCAACAAAACAGCAACAGGATGAACCAGCTCAAAGTATATAATTCCTTCAGCAGGCAGAAAGAAGTATTCAACTCCATTACACCCGGTCATGTGGGTTTGTATGTATGCGGTCCTACCGTAAGCGGTGAGAGCCACCTGGGCCATGCCCGCCCCTATATCACCTTTGATTTTATTTACCGTTACCTGCAGTACCTCGGGTATAAAGTTCGCTATGTCCGCAATATCACCGATGCCGGGCATTTTGAGGAAGAGGGGAGAGAAGCCGAAGATAAGATCTCGAAAAAAGCGGTACTGGAAAAACTGGAACCCATGGAGCTGGTGCAGAAATACACCAACCTCTACCACTGGGCCATGGAACAGTTCAATACGCTGAAACCCACCATCGAACCCACGGCCACCGGGCATATCGTGGAGCAGATCGAAATGATCAAAAAGATCATTGCGGAAGGTTATGCCTATGAAGTGAACGGCTCCGTGTATTTCGATGTTAACAACTACGCGGCCTCCCACGATTATGGCAAACTGAGCGGGCGGGTGCTGGAT
>CAZEZE010000236.1:0-4778 GCA_964516445.1 uncultured Chitinophaga sp.
CCCGTTTCTCCCGCTGTATCCAGGCATTGATCATGTTGGGATAATCCTGTTTGGCGGCCACCACTTCATCACCCGCTTTTAACTGCAAACCGAAAATGATCGTTTCGAGCCCTTCGCTGGAATTCCGGTTGATGGCGATCTCTTCCGCTGAACAGCCGGCCAATTTTGCCAGGTTCTTCCTCAGTGGTTCGCGGCCCTGGTCAAGGATCCTCCACATATAATAACTCGGCGCTTCATTACTGAGATCATAATAACGCTTCATCGCATCCTGCACCGTTTTGGGAGCGGGGGATACACCGCCATTGTTCAGGTTGATGATACCCGGGGATACCGTGAATGACTGCTGGATATAATACCAGAAATCCTCTTCTGTTGCCAGATCGGCCGGCGACATCCCGTCTGCGTCCTGCAGGGCCCTTTCCAGGTTCCTGCTCCAGGCCGGCTGGGTAAGCGATGATAAAAAAGCAGTAGCGGAGAACAGTCCGGCCTTCTGCAAGAAACGACGGCGGTTATTTAATTGGCCTCCGGGTGTGGATGATCCCATATAAAGAATTTATTTAAAAGTACAGAAAACCGGATTCCTTTAATTACCGGCAGGCATATATATTACCCGTGGCAACAGCCCGTATGCAGGCTTGGCGGGCTGATCAAAAAAAACTAACTTCCAACTCTAACAAAAGGGATATGAATATACTCGAGATCAAAGTGCTGAAGGGACCGAACTACTGGAGTGTGCGGCGAACCAAACTGGTTCAGATGAAACTTGACCTGGAAGAACTGGAGCAGAATCCCACCAATAAAATTCCGGGTTTCCGTGAAAGGCTGGAGCAACTATTCCCCACGATGATCGAACATCGCTGCAGCGAGGCTTCGAGAGGAGGCTTTTTTAAGAGAGTGGAAGACGGCACCTGGATGGGACATGTGATCGAGCATATCGCCCTTGAATTGCAGACACTGGCCGGAATGGATGTCGGCTTTGGCCGTACCCGCACCCCGGATGGTGAAAAAGAAGGCGTTTATTATGTGGTGTTCAGCTATATGGAAGAAGATGCCGGTGTATACGCGGCAAAGGCTTCCGTTCGCATTGCCCAGGCGCTGGTTGAAGGCACGGACTATGACCTGGCCAATGATATCCAGCAATTGCGGGAGATCCGGGAAGACACGCGGCTGGGTCCTTCCACCGGCTGCATTGTGGAGGAAGCGGCAAAACGGGGTATCCCCTATATACGGCTGAACAAACAAAGCCTGGTGCAGTTAGGTTATGGTGTGAATCAGAAAAGAATACGTGCCACGATCGCTTCTACCACTTCAAATATTGCGGTAGATATTGCCTGCAATAAAGAAGAGACAAAACTCTTGCTGGAAGCCGCCGAGATCCCCGTACCGAGAGGAACTGTGGTGAGGACCGAAGTGGGCCTGGAGGAAGCCATCGCAAAATTTGGTTACCCTCTTGTCATCAAACCGATCGATGGCAACCATGGCAAGGGCAATACGACCAATATCAATACCCGGGAACAGGCACAAAGAGCATTTGAGGCCGCGAAAGTTTACAACCGCAGTGTGATCGTTGAACGATTCATCACCGGTTATGATTTTCGCTGCCTGGTCATCAACAACAAATTCATCTGCGCGGCGCTTCGTACGCCTGCATCCGTTGTGGGCGACGGTGTTCATACCATTCAATGGCTGATCGATGAGACCAATAAGGACCCCCGCCGTGGTTTTGGTCATGAGAAAGTGCTGACACAGATCACTGTTGACCAGTTCACACAGAAGATGCTGGATGATGCCGAAATGACACTGGACCATGTTCCCTCCAAAGGCGAGAGAGTATTGCTGAAACCAACGGCGAATCTTTCAACCGGCGGCACATCCACCGATGTTACCGACGAAGTTCACCCGGCCAATATCTTCATGTTCGAACGGATCGCAAAGATCATCGGGCTGGATATCTGCGGGATCGATGTCATGGCAACGGATCTGCGTACCCCGGTTTCAGAAAACGGAGGCGCCATACTGGAAGTGAACGCGGCACCGGGATTCAGGATGCATATTGAGCCGGCCGAGGGCCTGCCCAGGAATGTGGCCGAGCCTGTGGTTGACATGCTGTTCCCTAGGGGCAGCGCCGGAAGAATACCGATTATTGCGATCACCGGTACGAATGGCAAGACGACAACAACAAGGCTAACGGCCCATATCGCGAAAAGCGCCGGCAAGAAAGTAGGCTATACAACGAGCGATGGCGTCTATATTCAAAACCAGCTGATGATGAAAGGCGACTGTACCGGTCCGGTTTCATCCGCTTTTGTACTGAAGGACCCGACGGTTGATTTTGCCGTACTGGAATGTGCCCGCGGGGGAATTCTTAAATCCGGTCTTGCCTTTCAGAACTGCGAAGTGGCCGTGGTGACCAATGTGGCGGCCGATCATATCGGTCTCGGTGGAATCAATACCGTTGAAGCGATGGCCAAGGTGAAAGCGGTGGTGCCTGAAACCGTATTCCCCCATGGTTATGCCGTACTGAACGCGGATGATGACCTTGTATACCGGATGAAAAATGACCTGAAATGCAATGTCGCCCTTTTCAGCATGGATGAGAATAATCACCGTATAAGGGAACATGCCGCGGAGAACGGACTATCCTGTGTGTATGAGAACGGCTATGTTACGCTGATGAAAGGCAACTGGAAGATCCGGGTGCTGGATGTAAAAAAGATTCCGCTGACCTACGAAGGAAAAGCGGTGCATAATATCAACAACTGTTTACCGGCTGTTTTATCCGCCTATCTTTTCCGCGATATCACTATCGAGGATATCCGGACGGGGCTGCAGACATTTATTCCCTCCGAGAGCCTAACACCGGGACGGCTGAACTTCTTCCAGTTTAAGAATTTTACCATGCTTGCCGATTTCGCCCATAACCCGCACGGCCTGAAACTACTCTGTGATTTTGTAAGCAAACTCGATTACCCGATGCGGATCGGAGTCATCAGCGGTACGGGCGACAGGAGGGATGATGATATCCGGGAACTGGGTGAGATCTCGGCGCAGTATTTTGATGAGATCATCATCCGCTGCGACAAGAACCTCCGGGGCCGGACCGCCGAGGAGATCATCGGGCTACTGAAAGAGGGCATCGAGATGGTAAATCCCAACATCCCGGTTATGATCATCCCCAACGAGGATAAAGCGCTTGACTATATTTACGAGAATCCGAAACAGGGCGCTTTATACACCATAATGTGCGATGTGGTGGCAAGAGCGCTGGATAAGATCAGGGAGCTCAAGGAAAGGGAAGAAAAAGAGGGGGCGATCGTCCCGCAACCTGTATAATTTCTTGAAAATCGGTTTGGGAAAAAGGCTCTATAGGCCTATTTTTGCACTCCTGTTTGAAAAAACGGAAACGGATTGACCCATGGTGTAATGGTAGCACAACAGATTTTGGTTCTGTTTGTTAAGGTTCGAATCCTTATGGGTCAACAAAACTAAAAGCCTCTGATACAGAGGCTTTTAGTTTTATAAAGATTTTATTCTGTTAATCTCCCAATGCAGTTTTCCAGGCTGCTCCCCCAATCCTTCATCTCCATATTATATGTATCCCGGATCTTTTGCGTATCCAGCGCAGAATAAGCCGGTCTCTTTGCAGCTGTCGGATATGCAGTGGTGGGAATCGGATTGATCACACAGTCACTAGCGGTTAATCCCTTTATGGCTAGAGCAAAATCATACCAGCTGATCACACCTTTATTACAATAGTGATAAATACCGGGTTCCCATTTGCCGGAACTGATGATCTGCAGGACCGCTTCTGCAAGATCAGCAGCATAGGTCGGTGAACCGAACTGGTCGTTCACAACACCGATCTCTTTTTTTTCCCGCATCAGCTTCAACATGGTGCGGACGAAATTCTTCCCGTACTCCGAATACACCCAGGAAGTCCGGATGATAATGGCATCAGGGTTCAATTGAAAAGCCTGTTTCTCCCCTTCCAGTTTGGAGGCGCCATACACGCTTTGCGGGTTGGTGGGCGCATCTTCCCCGTACGGCTCCGTTGCGGTTCCGTCAAAAACATAATCAGTGGAAATATGCAGCAGCTTTGTCGCAAACTGTTTGCTGACCGCGGCAAGCACACCCACGGCTTCGCCGTTGATATGAAAAGCCCTTTCTTTTTCCGACTCGGCCCTGTCGACGGCCGTGTATGCCGCGCAATTAATTAAGAATGCCGGTTTATATACATTGAAATAATGCCTGACCATTTCAAAATGATGAATGGGCAGATCCTCTTTTGCCAGGAAAATAAAATCAAACTGGGGAAACGCCGGGGCCAGCTTTTGCAACTCCCTGCCCAATTGCCCGTTGGCGCCGGTCACCAGAACCTTGTTCCCGGTAATGGCAGTTGTATGGGAGGAGCCGTCCATCAGTATTCGCTTTACGATAGTTCAAAATGACCGGGGCACTGGGCAAAGCTGGGTAATTGCAGATCTTTCTCAGAAACGATCCTGTCCTTTTCCGGGACACCCCAGTCGATATTCAGTTCCGCGTCATTGTAAATGATCCCCGCTTCACTTTCCTTATTGTAGAAATGGTCGCATTTATACAATATGTCCGCTTTCCTGCTCAGCACAGAGAAGCCATGGGCAAACCCTTTCGGGATAAAGAGCTGGAGCCTGTTCTTGGCTGACAGTATTTTAGAGTATGCTTTACCGTAAGTAGGCGAATTCTTTCGGATATCCACCGCCACATCCAGGATCTTGCCCCGCAGCACACGGATCAGTTTA
>CAZEZE010000237.1:0-4773 GCA_964516445.1 uncultured Chitinophaga sp.
GACAAGGATCTGCCTCTCTGATACTCTCGTGCCGCTTATCGCGACACCGGTGGGCGGGACCTGGAGCGGAATCGGTGTATCCGGTTTCAACTTTGTGCCTTCCGCAACTTCCATCGGCGCTTATACACTTACCTATACGTATGTAAACATCCTCGGATGTACTTCTACCGGTACCGTCGTAGCCAAAGTGGAAGACTGTCCCGAAAGGATCAGGCAACTGGATGAAAATGCCGTACAGGTTTACCCGAACCCGAACAATGGCCGCTTTAATATCCGTGTGAACAGCGTACTGTATAATTACCTTGGAATGAGGGTATACAATACACTCGGACAGGCGATCAGAACCCAGACCTTCAGCGGCCTGGTTTACGGAAGGGTATTGCCGGTGGATCTCGGCGATCTGCCCAGCGGAACCTATATGGTCAAGATCTTCTATGACGATGGTATCAGGACCAACGAGAAGACCTTCCCGATCGTGATCCAGCGTTAACAGAAATTACCTTTTAATTTTACAGGGCATCCCTTATCGGGATGCCTTTTTTTTGCAACTTTAGCATACAATGACATCACGATCCCTGGAAGAAATATTGAAGAGCAACAGTTCATTGCTGCACCCGGTTGTTCCTTTTAAACCTGCTGAAGACCGTCTGGCGGAGCTGGATTTTACAGGTTCCAATACGGAACTGACGGATAAGATTTTAAACGACACATCAGCCTTCATCCAATATATCAGCAGCAAACTGGCGGCAAAAAATGCCCGGTATGGTATCGGGGGATATGCCGAACACCGAACCGTTTACAGGTTCAGTAAAGTATTTGATGCAAAAGAACCGGGTGAAGAACCAAGAAGACTACACCTGGGTACAGATATATGGGGAAAACCATTAACTCCTGTAATGGCGCCACTGGATGGCATTGTACACAGTTTTGCGAATAATAACCAGCGGGGTGACTACGGGACGACGATCCTGCTCACGCACCGGATCGCCGGGTTTACTTTCTTTACATTATACGGTCACCTGAGTATCAACTCAATTAAAAACCTGCAGGCGGGAAACAGGGTCGAAGCGGGTGATGTGATCGCTGAATTCGGGATCCCTGCCGAAAACGGAGGCTGGCCGCCTCACCTGCACTTCCAGGTAATATTGGATCCTGGTGACAGGAGGGGCGATTACCCCGGGGTATGTAAATTCTCGGAAAAAGATCAGTGGCTCGCAAATAGTCCAGACCCGGACACGCTGTTACAATTGAACCAATACCTGTATGGAGCAGGCTTACATTTTTAAAAGTTTAAAAGCATGTTGCCAGCGGTTATGAATAAAGCCGGGGATACACCATAGAATGCATAGTGGTTCGATCGCCCTTGCCGCTTCCACGGCTCCAAGATCCTCCGTCTCCCAGCCGAAATTGCTGAGAATTCCGGTTACTGTTTTTTTCGCATCTTCGTTATTACCGCAAATAAACATTGTGGGAGGGCCGCCCGGAAACTGCGGTTTGTACATGAAGGCGTTTCCAACACTGTTGAATGCTTTCACCACCCTGGCATCCGGTATCAGCTTCTGAATCCTTTCCATCAGTGATTCTTCCAGGGTTGTGAAATATTTCAGTACTCCATTTACAGGTGGAACGGCGGCGATCGGATTGGTAGGGTCGATCACGATTTTTTCGAAGAAATGTTCTTTTCCGGCCAGGATGATAGCATCTTCCACAGCAAGCCCGCCGACCGCCAGTACGATGATATCCCCGAACTGGGCCGTTTCCTGGAATGAACCGAGCAACCCACCCCTGTTCTCCTGCTTCCATTTCACCACTTCTTCCTTTGAAACGTTACGGGTGCCCAGTATAACCTGGTGACCTTCCTCCAGGAAAGCGGAGGCCAGAACCCGGCCCACGATACCCGAGCCCAGTATACCAATCTTCATACCTTTAAGTTTTAATTGATTAATAATTAGCTTTACAAAGATTCAACAAAAAAAGTTCATGCCGAACCCCAACCTGAAAAGTGACAAAGAGAACCTGGCTGCTGCAGATGTGGCTTTTGAAAATTCCATCCGCCCGGCGCAGATCAGCGATTTTTCCGGGCAGGACCAGGTCATCGAAAACCTCCGGATTTTCATAAAGGCTGCCAGGATCCGGGGTGAAGCGCTGGATCATGTTTTATTCCATGGCCCACCTGGCCTGGGTAAGACCACGTTATCCAGGATCGTGGCGAATGAACTCAATGTAAATATCAAGGAAACATCGGGGCCCGTGATCGAAAAACCCGGCGACCTGGCCGGACTGCTTACCAGCCTGGAGACCAACGATGTTTTATTCATTGATGAGATACACCGGCTAAGTACCGTGGTAGAAGAATATTTATATGCCGCGATGGAAGATTACAGGATCGACATCATGATCGACTCCGGACCCAATGCGAGAAGTATCCAGCTCAATCTCAATCCCTTTACCCTGATCGGGGCCACCACGCGTAGTGGATTGCTCACAGCGCCGTTATTATCCCGGTTTGCCATCAAGTCAAGACTGGAGTATTATACCGCGGAGGTACTGAACAAGATCATCCTGCGTTCCGCGGGTATTCTGGGCACAAGAATCTCGCTGGATGCCGTTGAAGAGATCGGCAGGCGTAGCCGGGGCACACCCCGTATCGCCAACGGTTTATTAAGGAGGGTCAGGGATTTTGCACAGGTGCTGAACGATGGCAATATCGATCTCGGTATTACCCAGCATGCGCTGAAGGCGCTGAACGTGGACGAACACGGGCTGGATGATATGGACAACCGCATCCTGAGCACCATCATTGAAAAATTCAAAGGAGGACCGGTAGGGATAAGTACCATCGCCACAGCAGTGGGCGAGGAGGCAGGAACACTGGAAGAAGTTTACGAACCCTTCCTGATACAGGAGGGCTTTTTACAGCGAACGCCGCGGGGAAGGGAAGTTACGGCTAAAGCATACACTCACCTCGGCAAAAAGGAACCCGGAAATTCCGGTACTTTATTTTCATAAAAAAAAGCTATCCGTTGCATAGATAGCTTTCCAATTATTTCAAATCAATAATGGAAGAATGTATTTCTCCCTTCTCCACCCTGTAGAGAAAGGCCGGCCACCTTCGTCTCAGCAAAGCCGGGACTTCGGCGGCCGAAGGGGTTGAGGTCATTGCACCACCAGCCTGAACCCGTTACCGTGGATATTCACGATCTCTATCTTTTCATCATCCTTCAGGTACTTGCGGAGTTTGGCGATGTACACATCCATACTGCGACCGTTAAAATAGGTATCGCTGCCCCATATCTTTTTCAATGCCTGTTCCCGCGGAAGGAGGTCATTTAAGTGTTCCGCCAGCATTTTCAGCAGTTCATTTTCCTTTGGGGATAAGGTCTGCGTGATGCCGTTATGAATGAGCTGGCGTAGTTTGGGATTAAAGTGATAGGTAGAAAGGTCAAATTCCTTATTCTCGCTTTCCTTGTTCTGCTCTTCATTCCTTTTCAGTATGGCCCTGATCTTCAGTAACAGCACTTCACTGTCGAAGGGTTTGGTGATATAATCATCGGCGCCGAGTTTATAACCCTGTATCACATCTTCTTTCATGGTTTTAGCGCTCAGGAAGAACAGGGGAATATCGGGGTCCACATCCCTTATTTCCTCGGCAAGAGTGAAACCATCCATGTTCGGCATCATCACATCGAGGAGGCAGAGTTCAAATTTTTCCCGCTGGAAGGCCGCGAGTCCGAGCCGGCCGTCTCTTTCCAGGGTTACATCATAATCGTTGAGCTCAAGGTAGTTCTTCAGTACACTTCCGAGGTTCGGATCGTCTTCGCACAATAAAATCTTGGGTTTCTTGGTGTCCATTGAAAAAGGTTTTATGCTTGTTTAATCTTCGTTGATAAATCCGTCTCCTACTTCTCCCTCCCCTCCTGAGCAATAGCGAAGGATCAGAGAGGGCAGGGGTGAGGGCGTTTCGACAAATAAAGTTAAAGCATTTCAGGGGTTCAAGCGTGCCGGTTGAATATTTTGTTAAATCGACCGTTTTTCAATCCCATAGCTTTCTACATTTGTAAAGAGTATAATAAAAAACTGTGCCATGCACCTCACAAACGACAACCGGCTGAAAAAACTTATCGTAATTGGTGACAGGATGCTGATAAAGCCAACCCGGCCGGATGAACGGACCGCCAGCGGACTCTACCTGCCGCCAGGTGTCCAGGAAAAAGAAAAAGTACAGCAGGGTTATGTAATTAAAACAGGTCCCGGCTATGCGATACCCATGCCGGTGGAGGATGAAACATGGAAGGGAGAGGAAGAAAAGGTGAAATATGTACCCCTGCAGGCAAGGGAAGGCGACCTGGCAATCTTCCTGCTGAGCGGTGCTACGGAAGTGATGTACGAAAAAGAAAAGTACTTTATCGTTCCCCAAAGTGCCATCTTAATGCTGGAGCGGGAAGAGGAATTATAAAGACAGTTTTGCTGAATTCAATTAACTTTCCTTTCAAAAATAATAGCGATGCCAGACAGTGAAAAATTCAAGGAAGCGATAAAAACGGGCTATTCCTTCAAAGGCGAATCATTCAGACTGGGGTCCGGAATGCTGGAGGGTAATGTGATCAGCGGCGCGGATGTATATATCCCTTTTAAAACCCTCAACCGCCACGGACTGATCGCCGGTGCTACCGGTACCGGTAAGACCAAGACCCTGCAGGTGCTGGCGGAAGGGCTGAGTGATGCCAGTATCCCGGTGCTGATGATGGACATTAAAGGCGACCTGAGTGGTAT
>CAZEZE010000238.1:0-4740 GCA_964516445.1 uncultured Chitinophaga sp.
TTTCTATCACTTTTCACCCTGTGCAGCGCTGCCCAGGATTACTATATGCTTGTAGGCACCTATGATTCTCCCAAAAGCGAGGGCATCTATGTTTACAGGTTCAGCAGCGTCAGCGGTACGGCCGTTCCTGTAAGTCAAATACACTCATCCAACCCCTCCTTCTTAGCTGTTTCTCCCGATGAAAGATTCGTATACGCCGTTTTTGAAACCGCGCCCAGGGACGGCAAGGGAGGCGATGTAGCGGCTTATACATTTAACAAAACTTCCGGTACCCTCAGTTTAATTAACAAGTCATTGTCGGGAGGAGATCATCCCTGTCATGTGGAAACCGACAGGACAGGCAGGTGGGTTTTTGCCTCCAACTATTCGAGCGGAACCTTATCTGTATTGCCTGTAAACCCTGATGGAAGCCTGGGCGCTGCCACAACCCTGCAGCATAATGGTTCAAGCATAAATCCGGAACGTCAAAAAGGGCCGCATGTGCATGGTGCCGTTATATCCGGCAATAACCGGCAGTTACTGGTCACCGACCTGGGAATGGATAAAGTAATGCTGTATTCGTTTGACGCCGTTACCGGTAAACTGAAACCGTCGAAACAACCCTTTGTTCTTTCCGTGCCGGGATCAGGCCCAAGGTTATTGACATTCCACCCCGAAAAGAAATTAGCTTACGTGATTGAGGAGATCTCCGGGACAGTGGTCTGTTATAAATATGCAAATGGCAGGCTTCGGCAGATCCAGCGGATCAGCACCCTGCCTGCGGGAGACATGCTGCCTCCGGGCAGTGCCGATATCCATGTGTCGCCTGACGGAAAATTCCTTTATGCCTCCAATCGGGGTAACGTGAACAACATCGCGATCTACCGTATCGGGAAGAAAGGCCGGCTGATGCTGGCCGGACATCAGCCTGTATTGGGAAAGACACCCCGGAATTTCAGCCTGGATCCCACCGGCCGCTACCTGCTTTGCGCTAATCAGAACAGTGACGAGATCGTGGTTTTCAGGAGAAATGAGAATACCGGTTTGCTTACCGACACCGGGAACAGGATCAGTACCGGCAAGCCGGTCTGTATAAAATGGATACGCGCAGATTAGTCAGCGTATTTTCTTCAGACGGGACCTTGACTTATTGAAAACGTTTCTCCCTTTATCGATCCCGCTGCGTTTGCTTTTTTGTTCCTCTTCCGGCAAATGAATGAAGTCAAGACAATCCTGGCTGCAGGTTCTTTCCATTTTTTCCCCGCATTCTTCGCATTGGATAAAGAGTAGGTGGCAGGCATCATTGACACAGTTCACATGTGTATCCGAGGGTTTCCCGCACTGGTGACAGCGGGCAATGATCTCTTCTGTGACCCGCTCCCCCAGGCGCTGGTCAAAGACAAAGTTCTTTCCATGGAATTTATTCGGGAGCCCCTGTAGCTTAACCTGGTTCACATAATTGATGATCCCTCCTTCCAGGTGAAACACATTCTTAAATCCCCGGTGAAGCATATAGGCCGATGCCTTTTCGCAGCGGATACCGCCGGTGCAGTACATGATGATGTTCTTATTTCTGCCGGTGTCCATCATTTCCGCCGCCATCGGCAACTGTTCACGGAAAGTGTCACTGGGGATTTCGATGGCGTTCTCAAAATGGCCCACTTCGTACTCGTAATGATTGCGCATATCGATCACCACCGTACCGGGCTCTTCGGTCAGTTTATTGAATTGCTCCGCATTCACATATTTGCCTTTATTGGCCATGCTAAAAGAGGGATCATCGATCCCGTCAGCCACGATCTTCTTCCGTACTTTAATATCCAGAACATAAAAGCTTTTGCCATCGTCATCAACGGCGATATTCAGCCGGAGACCGTTCAGCGGCTTATAAGAATAGAGGTAAGTCCTGAGCGCTTCAAGATTGTCTGCGGGGACGCTGATCTGTGCATTGATCCCTTCATCTGCCAGGTAGATCCTTCCCAGTACGTCTAATTCCGACAGGTCCACATACAACTGGTTACGAAACGAAACAGGTTCATCGATCGGGAAATAACAGTAAAATGAAATAGTGATACGGGGGGTCGGGTCGTTCTTAATACGCTCCTTCAGCTCCCGTCGGGAGATGCGGTTATGTAATGCGGCCATATTGTATAAATTTTATCCCGGCTTAGACGGGACCCGGTTGCAGGCCGGGCAAAATTTTAAAGCACAGCAAAGGTAAATTTTTTACCGGAAATGGAAGCACAGTCTGCATTTGAAACCAACTATAAACAGATACTTTGAACACAAAACAAGTTAAAGTTGCCTATTGCCCATTGACCTTACGGCCAATCATCCCCCCTTTGCCTCCCAAGGCGTGTCAAACCAATGCGGAACTCGTGTTGTCCGGCTCTTCCGTTAACAAAGGATTGTACAAAATCAAACCGGAACTGTTTTAAGATATTGTCGATGCCGGCAAAGATTTCGAAATAGTTGTTCTGCCTGTAATAGAAACCATTCCCGCCGGTCACCAGGTAGAGGTTCAGTTTCCTGATCCCCGGTATCTTATTCGTGAGCATCCCCTTGAAATTATGTTCAAGGTGTGCCTGGGCATAGAACTTTGTGAGATTGCTGAACTGGTAAATAGGAAGCAACTGGAAGCTGTTCAGGTATTCCGTTGCAAAAGTGGAGATATTCCCGTTAAAATGGTTATAATCAGGTATAAAGACTTTTTTATTGTCGATGAATCCACCCATTACGAGACGATACCGGAAAGTGCCCGCCAGTTTGAAATTGAAATCATCCCGTATCGTAAACCGCCATTTGCTGAAATCGGCGTCACTACCGAAGAACCTGCTGTAATTGCGCGTATAGCCCAGGGAGAAAACCGGGAATTTTGAACCAACATTGATCTTTCTGTCAGGCAGTTCGATATACCGGGCCCCGGGCTGCCAGGTAATGCCGAAAACAGTATAAAAAACCTGGTGCCGCTGCAGGTTCTCATTCATTATCTCGTTTGGAAAATTGGGTGTGTATGCTTTATCTGCTTTATCCCTCCAGGTGTAATCGGTCGTATTCTCAAGCGGTCTGCGGTCCTGGTACTGGAACGCAATGACCCAGGACAATCCATCCCCGATGCCCTTCCTGTAGCTTCCCCGCAGGTAAACCGCTTCATAGCTTTTGATCCTGTTTTCCTCACTCCATAAACAACTCAGCGTATTTCCTTTTTCTCCGATGGGACTATTATTGTTGTACTGGAATACTCTCTTTCCACCCGACAATCGTAACGTATTAGCGTATTTCTTACCAAATGAATATCCAATGGTGACATACGGGTTCAGGTGACGGTTTGAAAATCCATATCGCAGCACCGGTGAAATCGTTATCCTTTTTCTCCCGGAAGCCGCCGAATCGAGACGTTTGGACCAGGTGATACCGGTGTTGATCACCCAGCCTTCCACCGGGTTAAAGGAAAGCTGGTCGATCAGGGAAGGGATACTGACTGAACTGCGCTTTCTTTCCCGGGTAAAAGTTTGCCCGAATACAAGTATACCCAGCGGGTTTAATTTATTCCGTTTCCGGTTGAGTGAATCCATATAGCGGGGATCCTTACGTGCCTTTTCCAGGCTGTCTTTTTTCCGGTAGTCCCTCACTTCATCGTCCTGCAGGGGTAAGGGACGGTTTTTCTCCCAGTATTCAGTGTTGCGTTTATTGGCGCTGTCATTGTATTTAAGGATGGTATTGGAAAAGCTTTTTTTAGTGAACAGGGGTTCTGTGTTGATATCCGAATAAACATTGACAAAACTCCCGTAGGCATCGATACCCAGGAATTTTACAGAAGGGTAAATGACCTGGCTGCTGATGAACCAGTGTTCCCTGTCATGCGGCCTGTATAATTGTTCAATTCGAAGGGTGTCCACCAGTTCCATTTGCGACTCTTTCAGCAACCTGAGTTGCAGGGAGTGGATCCTCCAGTCTTCATCTACAATGCAGAGAATGCCGCTGAAAAGTGGTTCATATTTTCGCCGGGGAATGACCTCAATGCGGCTGACCAGGTTACTGTCCTCAAAAAAAGTACCCAGCAGTTTATAGCGGTAGTAACGCAGGGCGTTATCAGAAATGGGTGAAATAAAGCCCCTTGGGTTCAGGTTGTTCCCGATAAACACATTGTTCTCATAAAAGGAAAAGATATTGGGTGCGCTCAGTCCAAATCCATCGCTTTGTCCGCTCACGCGGGAAGAGATCACTTCCGTTCTTGTTTTGCCCGGTTTACTAACCGAGTAATTGGAGATGGTCTCGGAGAGATAGATCATTTTTTGCTTGCTGCTGTCTCCATCTTCAAAATCCAGTTTCTGCCCGAGAATTTTTTTGGGGTAATCCCGCAGCCGTAACTGTCCTTTTGTATAAACACGGCACTCAAATTCCGAAGGGTTATCCCGGTAATACTCCCTTTTCCGGATCGCATTCCGGATAATGGCATAGGCTGGATCCTCCCCTGTCTTTACGATCGCCTCGCTGAGGGTGACCTCCTGCTGCTGCAGGACAAAACTGATCTCTTTATCTGTGTCGGCTACCTCGAGATTTACCTCCTGTCGTGCATATCCCACATACTGGCAGACCAGCGTATAGTTCCCGGGATCCAGTTTAAGGGAATACCTGCCTTCATTATTCGCATGGGTGCCCTTCTTTGTATCTTTTATATAAAGTGTGGCGTAGGCAAGCGGCTTTCCATCGCTACCCGTGACCGTACCTTTTATCTTTTGCGCATTTACCGCCGGCAAC